>NZ_JBFRTQ010000022.1:0-96350 GCF_041474195.1 Vibrio sp. 10N.222.52.C3
CGTCATGCTCGGCGCACAAAAAAGAAGAGAGAGGTTTCCCTCTCTCTTCGTTAACTATTATAGAAAGCTTGTACCGTGTCCCATTAGCGATGTACCAAAGTATGACGCTAAGCTTTGACCTATATCAGCGAACGTATCGCGACGGCCTAAAGAACCAGCTGGAACCTTCTGACCGTAAACAATCACAGGGATGTGCTCACGAGTATGGTCTGTACCTGGCCATGTCGGATCACAACCGTGGTCTGCAGTTAGGATAAGCACATCGTCTTCTTTCATCATATCGATGATTTCATCGATGCGACCATCGAAGTACTCAAGTGCCGCTGCGTAACCAGCAACATCACGGCGGTGGCCGTAAGCTGAGTCGAAATCAACGAAGTTAGTGAACACGATAGTGTTGTCGCCCGCTTCATTGATCGCTTCTTTGGTTGCTTCAAATAGCGCAGGGATACCTGTTGCTTTGGTTTTCTGAGTGATGCCACAACCCGCGTAGATATCAGAGATCTTGCCGATTGAGTGAACGTTACCGCCCTTCTCATCAACCAACTTCTGAAGAATGGTGGCTGCAGGTGGCTCAACAGAAAGATCACGACGGTTACCCGTACGCTCAAATTGACCTTTACCCGGACCAACAAACGGACGAGCGATAACACGGCCAATGTTGTAATCTTCTAGCTCTTCACGAGCAATCTGACAAAGGTCTAATAGGTTTTGCAGGCCGAATGTCTCTTCGTGACAAGCGATCTGGAAAACAGAGTCTGCAGAAGTATAGAAGATTGGCAGACCAGTCTTCATGTGCTCTTCACCTAGGTTATCTAGGATTTCCGTACCAGATGAGTGGCAGTTACCCAAGAAACCAGACAGGCCTGCACGCTCAAGGATGCGGTCAGTCAGTTCTTTTGGGAAGCTGTTCTCTTTGTCGGTGAAGTAGCCCCAGTCAAACAGTACAGGAACACCTGCGATTTCCCAGTGACCTGATGGCGTGTCTTTACCAGAAGACAGCTCAGCAGCGTGACCGTAAGCGCCAATGATCTCAGCGTCTGCATCCATACCAGGAGCAAAACGACCCGTAGACTCTTTGTGAGCCATCGCTAGACCTAGCTTAGACAGGTTTGGCAGTGCCAGTGAACCTTTACGATCTGCATTGTCTGCAAGACCTTGGTCACAATGATCTGCGATGTGGCCCATAGTGTCAGAACCTACATCACCAAATTTGTCTGCATCCGCTGTTTCACCGATACCGAATGAATCTAAAACTAAAATAAATGCTCTTTTCATTTTCTTCACCAACTTATTGCTCTTTGCACCAGAACTCTGTTTATCGGTATACGCGAGGTATACCGATACCTGTTATTTACACGTCTTCAGAACGAATCTGACGGTAAACGTCTGGCGTTGCTGTATATTCTCCGCCCACAGTGATTGCATTTTGTAATGCTGTTGCAGCTTCTTGCCACTGTTGTTCGTTACGAGCATGAATCATTGCTAATGGCTTATCTTCACTTGCTACTTCACCTAGGCGAATGAAGTGATCAAAACCGACTGCGTAATCAATGCTGTCAGTTGCTACACGACGACCGCCGCCCATACCAACCACAGCCATACCAATTGCACGAGTATCCATTGCTGATACCACACCGCTTTCTAACGCGTACACTGGCTTAATAATGTCTGCTTTTTCTAGGTAGTTATCGTAGTTCATTACGAAATCAACTGGACCACCAAGGCCCGCTACCATTTTACCGAAGCACTCTGCTGCCTTACCGTTATCCAGTACTGCCATCAGTTTTTCGCGCGCTTCGTCTGAGTCTTTAGCTAGGTTACCGAGCACCAGCATTTCAGCACACGATGCTAGAGTGATCTCTAACAAGCGAGGGTTACGGTATTCACCCGTTAGGAACTGAACCGCTTCACGAACTTCTACTGCGTTACCCGCTGAAGAAGCCAGCACTTGGTTCATGTCCGTTAGGATTGCTGTTGTTTTAGTACCCGCACCGTTTGCTACTGCAACGATAGATTTCGCTAGCTCTTCAGATGCTTCGTAAGTCGGCATGAATGCGCCTGAACCTACTTTTACATCCATCACTAGAGAATCAAGGCCCGCAGCCAGTTTCTTAGATAGGATTGAAGCCGTGATCAGCGAGATGTTATCGACTGTTGCTGTGATATCACGAGTTGCGTAAACACGCTTGTCAGCAGGAGCTAGATCGCCTGTTTGACCGATGATAGCCACGCCAGCATCTTTCGTTACTTCACCGAACACATCGTTGGTTGGTGTAATGTTGTAACCCGGAATAGATTCCAGCTTGTCTAGCGTACCGCCAGTGTGGCCTAAACCACGACCAGAGATCATTGGAACGAAACCGCCACATGCTGCCACCATTGGGCCAAGCATCAGAGAAGTAACGTCGCCAACACCACCAGTAGAGTGTTTATCAACGATTGGGCCATCAAAGTTCATGTGGCTCCAGTCAATCACCATGCCTGAATCACGCATTGCACACGTTAGTGCGATACGTTCTGGCATCGTCATTTCATTAAAAAAGATAGCCATTGCGAATGCGGCAATTTGGCCTTCAGAAACCGTGTTCTTAGCCACACCTTGAATGAAGAAGTTAATTTCTTCAGCTGTTAGGACTTCACCGTCACGTTTTCTGCGAATAATTTCTTGAGGTAGATACATTAGTGCCTCCCAAACTCTAGTGAGTATGGTTTGTAGGGAAAAGAGGTAATATGGAGTGGCTTGACGCCACTCCATCAAACAGACTTATTATGTTCAATACTCTAAATATTTGGCGTTGCAGTTAGGCGACCAGTGAGTTCATTCCTATGAGCATAGAGGCTCTATGTGATTAGGAGGAACTTACGCAGTCAACAACGCTGCGGTGTCAAATATGACGAGTAAATTAGTATGCTGCTGGATCAGCAGTCTGGTCTGTCACTTCTAATGTATTAAGAAGGTTAGTTAGTAGGCTTGAAGCACCAAAACGGTAGTGCATGTTGTCTGCCCACTCAGCGCCTAGTAGCTCATCAGCCATTGCTAGGTATAGTGCTGCATCTTCAGCAGTACGTACGCCACCAGCTGGTTTGAAACCAACTGTTTTAGCAACGCCCATGTCACGGATAACTTCAAGCATCATGCGCGCGTACTCTGGAGTCGCGTTTACTGGCACTTTACCTGTTGAAGTTTTGATGAAGTCTGCACCTGCTTCGATACAGATTTGAGAAGCTTTCTTGATTAGTGCTTCTTCTTTCAGTTCACCTGTTTCGATGATCACTTTAAGCGTGATGTCACCACAAGCTGCTTTACACTGTTTAACTAGCTCAAAGCCAACTTCTTCGTTGCCAGCAATAAGAGCACGGTATGGGAATACTACGTCAACTTCGTCTGCGCCGTACGCTACCGCTGCTTTTGTTTCTGCAACAGCAATTTCGATGTCGTCATTACCATGAGGGAAGTTAGTTACAGTCGCAATGCGTACTTCTGGAGTACCTTGCTCACGCAACGCTTTCTTAGCTGCTGGGATAAAGCGAGGGTAAATACAGATTGCAGCGGTGTTGCCTACTGCAGTCTTCGCGTCATGACAAAGCGCCACTACTTTTTCAGTAGTATCGTCGTCATTTAGCGTAGTTAGGTCCATAAGTTTAAGTGCACGTAGAGCTGCTGCTTTTAAATCGCTCATTTCTATCTCCGATCAATATATTCAAATAGTTAACTACTTCGCCCTCCATCCAGTATAGATGGATATTTTAGTAATGCTCAGTAGCCACAAATGAACGGACTTGGTTCCCTGAAGACTTGATAACTTTCGCTACCAATTGCAATCCTTGTCACCGCACAGTACCAGTTTGGTCTATGGCACAACAAATCAGTCATGTTGTGTCTAACATCTATAGCGTATCGCTAATTTTGGCTTAATCCCAGAAGAATAACGTTCGAGTTGATTTCGAGGTTACTTTCTTGCCAACAGAGACATCCTATCCCTTTAGCTTATACATTATAGGTATCCATCAATAAATTGTAGTGCTCCTTAGAACGCAAACGGTTTGTATCTCAAAAAAACATTCTAGACCCTACATCGAATCTAAGCATAAGCGCGTGCATATACTAAAAACGGCAGGCCTAAAAACAAAAAAGCCCCGCAGCAATTTCTTGCTACGGGGCGATATTATTATGGCGTCTATATATCGATTTCTAACTAATTAGAAAGACAGGAAGAAGCCAGCAATTGTTGCTGCCATCAGGTTAGATAGAGTACCAGCAATTACCGCTTTAACACCCATACGTGCGATGTCGTGGCGACGGCTTGGTGCAATACCACCTAGACCACCTAGAAGAATCGCAATTGAAGAAAGGTTTGCGAAACCACATAGTGCGAATGCGATGATAGCTTGAGTCTTCTCAGACATCACTTGACCAGTTGCTGCAACAACTTGAGCGTTTTCACCAACGTATGGTACGAAGTTTAGGTATGCAACGAATTCGTTAACAACTGTCTTCTGACCAATGAAAGAACCAGCGATAGTTGCTTCTTCCCATGGAACACCAATGATGAATGCTAGCGGTGCGAAGATCCAACCTAGAAGAAGTTCTAGAGTTAGGTTTTCCATACCGAACCAACCACCGATGCCACCTAGGATACCGTTGATTAGAGCAATTAGACCGATGAATGCTAGTAGCATTGCACCAACGTTAAGTGCTAGTTGTAGACCAACTGATGCGCCACCTGCTGCTGCGTCGATAACGTTAGCTGGTTTGTCATCGCCACCGTCCATTTCGTCAGCGATGTTGTCGTCTGGCGTATCTGTTTCAGGCTTGATGATTTTAGCGAATAGTAGACCACCTGGTGCTGCCATGAATGATGCTGCTACAAGGTACTCTAGAGGTACACCCATAGATGCGTAACCCGCTAGTACACCACCAGCTACAGAAGCCAAACCACCACACATTACTGCGAATAGTTCAGAGTTAGTCATTTTAGGAACAAATGGACGAACAACTAGAGGTGCTTCAGTTTGACCAACGAAGATGTTTGCTGCTGCAGACATAGACTCGGCGCGAGAAGTACCTAGAGCTTTCTGAAGACCACCACCAAGAACTTTGATTACAATTTGCATAACACCAATGTAGTAAAGTACAGAGATAAGTGCAGAGAAGAAAATCAGAGTTGGTAGTACTTGGAAAGCAAAGATGAAACCGATACCGTCAACTGAGAAGTTAACTAGGCTGCCGAATAGGAAACCAGTACCGTCTTTACCGTAGTCGATCACGTTTGCTACACCAGCAGAGAAACCTGCAAGTAGATCACGACCCCAAGGGATGTAAAGTACGAATGCACCAAGTGCGAATTGGATAGCGAAAGCGCCACCCACTGTTCTTAGATTAATAGCTTTGCGGTTGTCAGATAGTAGTACTGCGATTGCGATCAGTGCAACCATTCCGACTAGGCTCATAAACAGGCTCATAGTTTATGACTTCCTTATTAGTTATTTATTGGCGTGTTACAAAATGGGGCTATAAAGCGGAGGCAATTATACTCATGCGACCACTAATAAAGTAATGCCGTCCTCACACTTTCGTAGAAGATTCATGTACCATTCACACGCAAATGTGACCCAAATCACAAGCTCAGTGCAATTTACGCAAACGATAAACAAAAACCTTCGATTTTATTCACATATACCGAATGCGCGATGGCTATTTTGCCAAATTTGCGCTGCAATCGATTGCTTTGGCTCTTTTCTAAGCAAAAAAAGTTCATTTAAGATCGTAACTAAATATTTGGAATGATTAACATTTCCTTGGTTTCCATACATGGGCATGTCCGGAGCATCCGTTTCCAATACCAGACATTCAAGGGGCAATTTTGCGATGGTTGTGCGTGTTTTTTGCGCTCTTGGGTAAGTTATCGTTCCACCGACGCCAATATAGAAACCGAGCCTGATCCACGCCAAAGCTTGCTGTTCACTCCCAGAAAAACCGTGAATGACCCCTCCAAAAGTAAACTTGTGTTGCTTTAACAACTCAATAAGTCGGTTATAAGACTTCCTCTCATGGATGATTAAAGGCAGGTCAAACTCCTTCGCAAGCTCCATTTGTTGGATGAAAAAGCGCTCTTGTTTCTCCTGTTCCACATCCACAAAAAAGTCCAACCCACACTCACCAATGGCCACACACTGACGTGTTTTTGATGCGAGTAGTTGGTGAAGTTCTTCAAATTGCATCTCATCCGCTTGCTCTAAAAAGTAAGGATGAAAGCCTAATGCGTAGTAAACATTGGGGTGAGATTGAGCGATTTCATCGAGCTTCCTCCAGTTACTTTGGCCAATAGAAGGGATGATTAACTTCTCGACTTGAGCTTGCTTTGCTTCTTTAAGATAGCCATCAATACTTTGTTCAGGTGTAAAACCTTGCTCAAACGCCTCAAAATCCGCGTGGCAATGAGTATCAAACAGCGGAAAGTCACTTATTTGCTGTGTCATCTTCCCTACTCTCTGTTTGTTTCCCTTGAGGATCACGGCGATAAGCAACACAACTGCGCTTGTTCTCAGGCGTTAACCCAAGCTCTTCACACCACTTATCGTATCTTTTAACCCAAGTTTTTATCCAACCCAACATAACTGCCTCTAACCTCAGCCTTTAAACCTCAAATAAAACGCATTAAAAAACGCCTATTGCAGAACAATAGACGTTTTTGTTTAACTCTAATAGATCGCGGAGAAATTAGTGCTCGCGCGTCGCTCGGAATTGAACTTCAGGGAAACGTTCAGAAGCTAGGTTCAAGTTCACCATAGTTGGTGCGATGTAAGACAGGTTGTCACCGCCATCTAGCGCTAGGTTAGATTGGTTCTTACGTTTGAACTCTTCCAGTTTCTTAGCGTCGTCACACTCAACCCAGCGAGCTGTTGCAACGTTAACACCTTCGTAGATAGCTTCTACGTTGTATTCCGCTTTCAAGCGCGCTACAACCACGTCGAACTGAAGTACACCAACCGCACCAACGATCAGATCGTTGTTCTGCATAGGACGGAATACTTGTACTGCGCCCTCTTCTGAAAGCTGAACTAATCCTTTTAGAAGTTGCTTCTGCTTCAGTGGATCGCGTAGACGGATACGACGGAATAGCTCAGGTGCGAAGTTAGGAATACCAGCGAACTTAAGGCTCTCACCTTGAGTAAAGGTATCACCAATCTGGATAGTACCGTGGTTATGTAGACCGATAATATCACCCGCGTATGCTTTTTCAGCACGTGCACGGTCACCCGCCATAAAGGTTACCGCATCAGAGATACTTATACTCTTGCCTGTACGAACATGGTTCATCTTCATACCTTGGTTGTAAGTACCCGAAACGATACGCATGAATGCGATACGGTCACGGTGTTTAGGGTCCATGTTTGCTTGGATCTTGAAGACGAAACCAGAGAATTTCTCTTCTGTCGCTTCTACATCACGCTCATTCGCTTGGCGCGTTTGAGGTGCAGGAGCCCACTTCGTTAGACCATCAAGCATGTGGTCAACACCAAAGTTACCCAATGCAGTACCGAAGTAAACCGGCGTTAGTTCACCCGCTAGGAACAGTTCATGATCAAACTCAGGACAAGCACCGATAACAAGCTCTAGCTCTTCACGTACGCTTTCCGCAAGATCAGCACCTACTGCTTCATCTAGCTCAGGGTTATCTAGACCTTTGATGATACGAACTTCTTGGATCTCGTGGCCGTGGCCAGATTCATACAAGATCGTTTCATCACGGTGAATGTGGTAAACACCTTTAAACTCTTTACCGCAACCAATTGGCCATGAGATTGGAGCACAAGCCATACCTAGCTCGCTCTCTACTTCATCAAGCACTTCCATTGGGTCACGAACGTCACGGTCAAGTTTGTTCATAAACGTTACGATTGGCGTATCACGCAGACGTGTTACTTCCATTAGTTTACGAGTACGATCCTCGACACCTTTCGCAGCATCGATAACCATCAAACATGAATCAACCGCTGTTAGCGTACGGTACGTATCTTCCGAGAAATCTTCGTGTCCTGGAGTATCTAGTAGGTTTACTAGGCAATCATTGTATGGGAATTGCATTACCGACGTAGTTACCGAGATACCACGTTCTTTTTCCATCTCCATCCAGTCAGATTTAGCGTGCTGGTTAGAGCCACGGCCTTTTACGGTACCCGCTTTTTGAATCGCGTTTCCGAATAAAAGAACTTTTTCAGTAATCGTGGTTTTACCCGCATCCGGGTGAGAGATAATCGCAAACGTTCTACGTTTGCTCACTTCTTGTTGGAAAGACATAGTCGCCCTTTGCTGATCTAAAGCGTAAAAAGGGCAAGTAGATAATACTTGCCCTTGAATTCTGTGTGCGGATTATACAGAAAGCGTATCACTTTCTAAAGGGTCAGTTTACACCCTATTTTTTGGCTAATTTTGTGATTAGCTATCTAGTTAGCGAAAAGACGTAACATGACTAGCTAAAAGACATAAAAAGATAGCTCATAATGATGGCATCTTCGTTGCCTTGTTTAGTTGGATAGTAATTACGACGGCGATCAACTTCGTTGAAGCCTGCCTTTTCGTAAAGATTAAACGCGTTCACATTACTTTCGCGAACTTCCAGCCAAGCGCTTTCAGCGTCAGCTTGCTCACACATATCAAGGAAATGTTCCGTTAACGCTTTTCCATACCCTTTGCCTTGCTGGCTTGGGTCTACCGCGATATTAAGCAATGTGACTTCGCCAACGATGTTTTGCGCGAAGAAATAGCCCACCACTTGTCCATCAACTTCAAGGACATGATGACAAGCGCCTCGGCTATCAAGATCTCGGATCATATTTTCAGACCAAGGGTGAGAATGCGCGGCCTGCTCTATCTTCCAAATGGCGTCTAGGTGTTGTTGTGAAGTCGGTAAAAATTGATTAGTCATAAGCACAAATTTGTTGCCATAAGTCGCGGCGGTGTTGGTTGTTACCGTTAATGTCAGACAGTAATGGCGATTGAAGTGTTTTAGCCTTCAGCTCTTGAGCCGACTCACAACCAGCAAACCATATCCACTCAACCGAACCTAAATCCACAGTAGACAAGTGTTGCGGTTGAAGGTGTAAAGCCTGAGATAAGTCGAGCTTGATACTTTTGAGTACTCGCTCAAACATCACGGCGAGATCTTCCTGAGGTTTTTCAGGCGAAACCAACAGTAACTTGCAATCGCTCGAGAGCGGAGTCAATTCAGATTCATAACCTGCTAAACGCTCTGGGTGACTTAGTTCCCATTGGCTAATGCCCATCTCATGTAGGTATTGCGCGTGTGTTTGTGACATATCTAGCGGTAGTAACCTTAAGTTTATTGGAGCCAAAGTTTATTGGAGCCAGAAGTTTGTTAGAACTAGTTTTGTGAAAGCTGCCTCTATTGAAAGAGCGCTTATTAGAGCAGGGCTGATACTAACAAAAAATAAAGGAGCATCAAGCTCCTTTATTTAGACTAAATCAGTTTGTATCTTGTTGCGTGATAAATCAGCTTATAAGTCGTTGAACTCGGGGCTGTAAGCAATCTCACCAGCATGTCCAGCAAACGCACCGTTTACCAATTCAATCGCTTGGAAAGCACCTTCAGGCACATCCCAAACACAACTCAGGCCAAACTCGCTCGCAGCCTTGAAACCAAAGCGGCTGTAATAAGCAGGGTCACCCAACACAACGCAAGCTGGGTAACCAAAATCAACCAAAGTGGAAAACGCATCTTCAACTAGAGATTTGGCAATGCCTTGGTTGCGGAACTCTTCTTTCACAGCGAGAGGCGCAAGCCCTTGCCAGTTATGATCGTCGCCATCAAGAGTGATAGGGCTAAACATCAGGTGACCAACCACCTCGCCTTCATCAGAACAAGCCACCAGCGATAGCGTTAAATGGCTATTCTCACGCAAGCTCATAACCAAGTTAGCTTCTGCATCTGTTTCAAAAACAGATTTCAATAAACGATCAATGACAAGTATATCTGCCGGTGCTTCAGTTCGAATAAGCATTCATTACCTCACTTTGTGTATCTGGGGATTGTACTCCCTTCTGCACAAAATCAGCTAATTGATTTAACAAAGTTTTCATAGGAGTCGGCAATAAGTCCAAATCTACGCTATCCATCAAGTTTTTAACTTCTAAACCGAGCTCGGTATCGCCTTCAATAGACAGTCTACGTTGGAAGAAAAGCGTATCTGGGTCTTCTTTACGCCCCGCAATCAACACAAGATCGTTAAGATTGCCGCTAAAGCTTACATCTTCAACCACCTCTTTATCAGCTACAACCAGTTGCTCATTTTTGTAGCTAATACACCAACTTAACCCCATGTCTTTTATTGAGACTTTCAGCCATTTGTCTTCTAAAAACTCAAAGTCACCGTCCTCTAAAGCTTCCTTGAATACATTCTTAAGCGCCTCCAATAAGGCTCTTTTTTGTACTGTTTTAGGCAATAACTGGACTGGAGATCGCAAAATTGATGCGGCATTTTGAACTAGTTGAGTGCGAATCTTGTTTATCACGTGACTTATCCGTAACTTTGTCAATAATATGGAATGCATCATAGATGATGTTGAGATCTCAGTTACTGTTATGTATCAAATTAACTTCTGTTTGATACTCGACCTTTAATATCCTGAAAATCACAGTTATAGTAACTCAGGTAATGAGAATTACAGCGGATCGCTGCACTCACAGGTAAATATCGATAGCCACACAAAAAGTAATAAATATTTATCGATAGTGAATATTCAAGCTCTTGGAGAATTGGTAGTACTTTGATGCCTCCCCAACAACTACAACATTGGTTTACCCAGCTAACTGCAAATAGTCCGTTCTTTTTTGCAGTACTTGATGCTCAACATAACTATTTTATGGTGAATGAGCGTTACTGCGATATTGCTGGTTTGAGTCAAACAGAGCTTGCAGGCATGAATGATCGCCAAACATTGGGCGAACAGTTCTACCAACATCTCAAGCCTTACTATGAGCGTGCATTCAGTGGCGAAACGATTGAGGCCGAAGTCACCCTCAACGAAACAGACCTCGATACCAGCCTCCATTTCAGCCTATCTCCGCTTACCAATGGCAACAAAACCGACTACATCGTCTTTCACGCCTTCGACACATCAGAAAACCAAGTACTTGTCCGTTCTTTAGAAGAATCCGAAGCCAAATTCCACAAACTATCTCAACTACTTCCAGATGGATTACTGCTCGTTGAAAGTGACTACATCTTGTCATCTAACCCAGCAGCAGCGCGCTTGCTTGGCTTTAACTCAACCACAGAGTTAATTGGTGAAGAGTTGGGACGCCTATTTATCGATGAACAAACCAAAACAGTCTTCAATAATAACCTCAGCTCTATTATTTCTGAGTCTGGTTTGGTTTGCTTAACGGGTGCACGATGCGGCTTTGAACGTAAGGTTCAGCTCAACATCGACTCCACCACTGTTCTTGGAAGCAACACTCAGTTGGTGCTTATCCAAGACGCACAAGAAACCGCAAAACAATACACACCAGCAAACAGTGAAGATGCCTACATAGATGCACTGACCAAACTCTACAATCGAGTTGGGTTTACTAAGCGTCTTGAGCAGTTCATTTACAACGATACGCCGGTGGTGATGCTCTACTTAGACATTGATAACTTTAAAAATATCAATGACTCACTTGGTCATCACATCGGTGACAAGGTGATTAAAGAGGTCGCTTCGCGTCTTAAACGCTTACTGCCTCGTAAGGCCGTGATTGGACATTTAGGCGGGGATGAGTTTGGTATTATCCTTCCAGAACCTGAACATCAGCGAACACCTGAAATGCTCGCTGAAAAGATCATTTCCCTGATCAATCAACCCTTCGATCTTCACCACTTTAGCAAGCGCTTAGCCTGCTCTATTGGTAGTGTGAGCTTTCCTCAAGATGGTACTGATGCTCGTATCTTGCTGCAAAATGCAGACACAGCAATGTATGAAGCGAAAGATCGTGGTCGTAATCGTCTGATCAAGTTCAACGAACAGATGAATAAAGAAGCGCGTATGCGACTGTGGCTTGAGATAGAGCTCCAAAAAGCACTGCAACAAAATGGACTTGAGGTTTGGTATCAACCGAAAGTGAATGCCCGTGATTTCACCATCAACGGCGCTGAAGCTCTGGTACGTTGGAAGCATCCTGTCGAAGGTTATATCAGTCCGGCCGCGTTCATTCCTGTGGCGGAACGAGCAGGGCTTATTGAACAACTTGGCCGAGTGGTAATGCGTGAAGTATTTGCTACGGTTAAGCGCTGGAAGATGCAAGGTATCCTTCCAGGTCGAGTGGCTATCAACCTTTCACCAGAACAGTTTGGTAACCCGAAACTGATTGATTACATGGAAAAGCTACTGCGTTCGACCGAGCTTGATCCAAGTGCGATTACGTTCGAGCTAACGGAAAGTGCGGTGATGAGTGATAGTGAACACACACTCCAAATGCTTAACGCCATCAAGAAACTTGGCTTTGCTCTCTCCATTGATGATTTTGGTACAGGTTACTCTTCACTGTCTTACCTTGCTCGCTTCCCAATTGATGAGCTTAAGATAGACCGTGCTTTCATCTCTGATATCGATACCCTACCAAAGCAAATCACCGTAATTGAAAACATCATCAACCTAGGTAAATCTCTCGATTTGACCGTGGTTGCTGAAGGTGTCGAAACCAGTGAGCAAGCAACTCTGCTATCGAACCTCAACTGTAGTTCGATTCAAGGCTTCCACTTCTACCGTCCGCAACCAAAACAAGATGTCGAAGAGTTGTTTGCCCAAAACCGCCGTCATAAGAACTAATCAAGTACCTCATATTTAAACCAAGCCAACATGTAAAACGGTCACTCGTCAGTACCTCAAACGGAGTAAAAGCAGATTTATCCATCTAAACCTGCCTTACATCAATTCCGTCATTCACAATTCTTCATAAAATGCTCGCTTCAACTTAATTCTACTGGTAGTGAGCAAATGGAACTCTTATGCCCAGCGGGTAACTTACCTGCTTTGAAAACCGCTATTGATTGTGGTGCGGATGCTGTCTATATCGGATTCAAAGACGATACCAATGCCCGACACTTTGCAGGCCTAAACTTTGCGGGTAAAAAGCTCGATCGTGCTGTGCAGTATGTGCATGACCACAACAAGAAAATTCATGTTGCCCTAAATACGTTTGCTCACCCAAATGGCTTCGACCGTTGGACTAATGCCGTAGACAACGCCGCTGCTCTGGGTGTTGATGCGCTGATCATCGCAGACATCGCGGTGCTTGAGTACGCAGCAAATAAGTATCCAGATCTCGAACTGCACCTATCAGTGCAAGCATCTGCGACCAATGCGGCAGCTATCGACTTCTACCATAAAAACTTCAACGTTAAGCGTGTCGTACTACCGCGTGTGTTGTCGATTCATCAGGTCAAACAGCTTTCTCGTAACATCACTTCTGACGTTGACCTTGAAGTATTCGCTTTTGGTAGCTTGTGCATCATGGCAGAAGGCCGTTGCTACCTCTCTTCATACATGACAGGCGATTCACCAAATACCGTTGGTGCTTGTTCTCCCGCAAAATACGTTCGCTGGCAAGAAACAGAAACTGGCCTCGAGTCTCGCTTGAACGAAATCCTTATCGATAAGTATGAAGCAGGTGAGAACGCAGGTTACCCAACGCTGTGTAAAGGCCGCTTTGAAGCCGAGATCGATGGTGAACGTAAGCGCTATCACGCACTTGAAGAGCCCACCAGCCTCAACACGCTATCCATGTTGCCTGAGCTTTTCGCGGCAAACGTTGCCTCAGTGAAGATTGAAGGTCGCCAACGCAGCCCGGCTTATGTTGAACAAGTCACTCGCACTTGGCGCGCAGCTATCGATCGCTACTTAGCGAACCCAGAACAATACCAAGTGGAACAAGCTTGGAATGCGACACTGGCGAATGTATCTGAAGGTACACAAACCACGCTTGGCGCTTATCACCGTAAATGGCAATAGAGCCAAATGGAGAACTCAATGAAATACGCATTAGGCCCTCTACTTTATTTTTGGCCAAAACAAGACGTTGAAAGCTTCTATGAGCAAGCGAAATCAAGCTCTGCCGATATCATCTACCTAGGTGAAGCGGTGTGTTCAAAGCGTCGTGAGATGAAAGCGAAACACTGGATGGACATTGCTAAAGAGCTGTCGGCTTCAGGTAAGCAAGTCGTACTTTCCACCATGGCATTGCTAGAAGCACCAAGCGAAGTCAACATCATGAAGAAGTACATCGATAACGGTGACTTTGCGATCGAAGCCAATGATGTGTCTGCAATTCAACTGGCCAGCGAAAGCAAAGTACCTTTCGTGGTTGGCCCGGCAGTAAACACCTACAACGCACGCACCCTGAACCTATTCTTGAAACAAGGCATGACGCGTTGGTGTATGCCGGTTGAGCTTTCTCGCGAATGGCTAAGCAACGTAATGACCCAGTGCGAAGAGCTAAATATTCGTAACAAGTTCGAAGTTGAAGTGTTTAGCCACGGCTACCTGCCGCTTGCTTACTCAGCACGCTGCTTTACCGCTCGCGCTGAAAACAAAGCTAAAGACGATTGCGAAACCTGCTGTATCAAGTACCCAACAGGGCTACAAGTAGAAAGCCAAGAAGGCCAATCAGTCTTCAACCTTAACGGTATTCAGACGCAATCAGGCTACTGCTACAACCTAGTCAATGATTTACCGAACATGCACGACCTGGTTGATGTGGTTCGTTTAAGCCCTCTCGGTATCGATACCTTCTCTGAAATCAATAACTTCAGAGCGAACGAGCAAGGTCAAAAACCGATGAAGATTGAAAGCCGCCAATGTAATGGTTACTGGCATCAGCTTGCAGGTTTAGACGTTAAGAACATCTAGTTCCTCGCATTGGACTAACCAGCAACAGATACAAAAAAGGTCTAGCGTTCGCTAGACCTTTTTAATGCGACTTAAGAAACACGGCCTATGCCGTCGCTGTTTCCATCGGTGAGGCATCGAGCTTCTTTAAGCCTTTGTAGAGCATTACCATCACCACCACACTTAGTGCGATGTTAGACAGTGGGTACGCAATCCAGATCCCCGGCACACCATACAACTTAGGCATAATGTACAAGAACGGTAGTTGGATAAGCATATTACCTATAGTCACAAACATCGCCTTGCTGCCCTTGTTCACCGCTTGATAGTAAGCAGCTGCGACTACCAAGAAGCCATCCAGCGCCAGTGCAAACATGTGAAGGCGAATACCCAACACGGTGTACTCAACCAACTGAGGTTCGTCTGAGTTAAATACTGATACAAACTCACGTGGGAACGCATTGAGAAGCAGCACGAACGCCACACCAATCAATACCGAACTCATCATCGCAATCTTAAGTAGCTTGCGGATGTTTGCTTGGTTACGCGCACCATGGTTGTAGCTCACCAATGGTTGCATGCCGTTGGCGATACCTTCAGCCGTGAGATAATAAACCGTCACGATGTAGCCCAAAATCGCGTAAGCACCGATCATCAACTGGTCGCCATATTGAGAGAACAACGCATTGTGCAACGCCACCATCATCGAACCATAAGCGTACATAAAGAAGCTTGATGTACCAATGGCGAAGATTTGTGGAATCACATCCAGCTTCAATCTCAACTCATTCCAACGTAAACGTAGGTTTGCTCGACGCGAGAAGAAGTAAGCCAAGCCGAGAGCCGTTACTACAAACTGGGCAATCGCTGTTGCTAATGCTGCACCCATCAACTCCCAGCCATAGAGAGCGATAAACAGGTAATCGAGCACGATATTAATCACCGCACCAACGATCATCAGTATCGTCGCTAAGTTCGGACTGTCATCGTTACGCAGTAGAAACGGCATCGCGATCGAACCTAGCGTGAAGACACTAGCACCAATCAGAATATGTAAGTACTGCAGACCAAGTTCATACACTCGCCCTTCAGCGCCCTGCCAAAGCAAGAAGTTATCAGCAAACAAGAACAGCAATGCAGAGACAATAGGCGTTATCGCTAACAACAAGGTTAAGCCCGTTGCTAAGATCTGCTTAGCGCCTTGAGTATCTTTTTCACCTTGGCGAATCGAGACAAGCGCACCTGTGCCCACACCCACCAACATACCAATACCAAGAATCGAACCAATCACAGGCCACGCAACATTGATACCTGCAAGTCCATCAGCCCCAACATAGCGGCCAATGAAGATGCCATCCACCACTTGGTACAGGCCATTAACCAACATGGCCGCCACGGTAGGGATT
Organism: Vibrio sp. 10N.222.52.C3; assembly: GCF_041474195.1. Taxonomy (NCBI): domain Bacteria; kingdom Pseudomonadati; phylum Pseudomonadota; class Gammaproteobacteria; order Vibrionales; family Vibrionaceae; genus Vibrio; species Vibrio sp. 10N.222.52.C3. The sequence goes on from NZ_JBFRTQ010000022.1 coordinate 16,300, forward strand.
GTGTATCGCCAAAATTGACGACTAATTGAGTTACTCATTTCTTACTCTACTTTCATTTGTGAGTCGCATATCAACAAGATATGACTCGAAAAATTAGTTAACAAGGCTAACTAAATATCTAAATTATTTACTTTAAAGCTTTATTTAATAATAGGTTTAACTGCTGAGATTCTTGCTCAGACAAACGGCTTTCCAGTATCTGTGCCATGACCTGATAGATCTTACTTTCTTCTTCCAAGCCGACTTCCGCTTTGCTGGTCAGTACGACCAACTTAGACCTCGCATCTTCGAGCGAAGCTTTACGCTCAACGAGACCTTTTCTCTCTAACCTTTGAACCATAGTAGTTGCTGAAGGCTTGGTTACTTGCATTTCAATCGCCAGATCTGTCAATCGGATCGGTTCAAGAGAGGCTTGAATGACCTTCAAATAGTCATATTCATTGAAGCTCAATTGGCAAATAGGATCTTCATTTACCTGAGTGCGCCATATCTTAGAGGCGAAGCGCTCAATCTTTTCTAAATTCTGGTTCAGCATATTCACCTAATCAAAGAATGGCATTTAGTTAGCAAGACTAACTATTTTAGTGTTGTTTAAATAAAAAGCAATCAAAACGAGATGAAGATCATAAAAAATGAGCATAAAAAAACCGCTGACAGACAGCGGCTTTTCGGAATCAAAATGTGTTGCTTACTTAGCGTTGGCTTCTTCTTCGGCCTCAGCCAGCTTAACTTGCGCTAAGTGCTCAGCTTTAAGTGTGGTGAAGATACGGCTTAACTCTAAGAAAGAGTAACGATGTTCTACGTATTCATACACGTTAAAAGAAACCGCTAACTTGTACAAAGAGATAGCATTCGCGTAATCACCATTCATATGGTAACGCTTAGCAAGGTAGAAGTACGTCTCTGTTAGACGCTGCGCAAGTAACGTGTTGTCACGAGTACCGGTTAAGATCGCCTTGAAAGCCTGCTCTTCAGTAATGTCATCAAGCATAATCGCGACTAATACCCAACCCCACTGCTCATCACGGCTCTCGTAACGTTTTTGCAATTCAAGCTTAGCCTGCTCTGGCGTCAGCTCATGCTGAATGATGTACAACCACAGAGCGCGAAACGGATCGCTAGGATCGTCGGCATAGTGCTTCATCATCTCTTCATTGGCTAAGTCGTAACGCTCGCCATAGTAAAGCGCGATAGAGCGGTTCCTTTCTGCGTAAGAGTTTGCAGGATCAAGCTCTAACGTAGAATCAAAAGATTCATAAGCCGCATCAAACTCCCCTACCTGCGTAAAGTAAACACCCAAAAGATTGAAGATATCAGGTTGAGCAGGGTTCAATGAAAGAGATTGGTTGAAGTCGAGACGCGCGAGATCACGCAGGCCAACACTGTCGTAGTAGTTACCACGTTCAAACAGCATCTTAGCTCGAACTTCATCGTTCAAATCTGGGCGCTGTAATAACTGACTAAGACGTGCAATTTGAACTTCTTGCTGAACGCTTGGTTGCAGTGGCACAGCCATCGGTGGATAAACCCAACTTGAGGTGTTATCTGATGTTGTCGCACAACCTGTTAGTACAAGCAGTAAACACATACTCGCGGTTTGAAACCATTTCACAAATAATTACTCCTGTTATGACCGCAATAAAAAAGGGGAGCGATATGCTCCCCTTTATAACATGCTTTGTTGACGATAGGTTAGAAATCACTAAAAAGCGATATCACCATCGACACACTGAGAATTACTCAGCAGCAGGTGCTTCGCCTTCAGCTGGCGTTTCAACTGCTTCTTTCATGCTTAGACGTACACGGCCTTGACGGTCAATTTCAAGAACCTTAACAGGAACTTCTTGACCTTCAGTTAGGTAGTCAGACACTTTCTCAACGCGCTTGTCAGCGATTTGAGAGATGTGTACTAGACCATCTTTACCTGGAAGGATAGTAACGAATGCACCGAAGTCAGCTAGACGAGCAACTTTACCTTGGTAAATGCGGCCAACTTCAACTTCAGCTGTGATCTCTTCGATACGACGGATAGCTTCTTTAGCAGCTGCGCCTTCAGTAGCAGCAATCTTGATTGTGCCATCGTCTTCGATTTCGATTGTAGTACCAGTTTCTTCACAAAGAGCACGGATAACTGCGCCGCCTTTACCGATAACATCTTTGATCTTATCAGAGCTGATTTTCATTGTGTGGATACGTGGAGCGAATTCAGAGATATCTTCACGAGCACCAGAGATAGCTTCATCCATTACAGAAAGGATGTGCTTACGTGCACCTTGCGCTTGGTTAAGTGCAATTTGCATGATCTCTTTAGTGATACCTTCGATCTTGATGTCCATTTGAAGTGCAGTGATACCAGCGTTAGTACCTGCTACTTTAAAGTCCATGTCACCTAGGTGATCTTCGTCGCCAAGGATGTCAGAAAGAACAACGAAATCGTCGCCTTCTTTAACAAGACCCATTGCGATACCCGCAACAGAAGCTTTGATTGGAACACCAGCATCCATAAGAGCTAGAGATGTACCACATACAGAAGCCATTGAAGAAGAACCGTTAGATTCTGTGATTTCCGATACAACACGAACTGTGTATGGGAATTCTTCAACAGAAGGCATTACTGCTTGGATACCACGTTTAGCAAGCTTACCGTGACCAATTTCACGACGCTTAGGAGAACCAACGAAACCAGTTTCACCTACACAGTATGGAGGGAAGTTGTAGTGTAGAAGGAAGTTGTCTTTCTTCTCACCCATCAGGCTGTCGATGATTTGAGCATCACGTTGTGTGCCAAGCGTTGCAGTAACAAGTGCTTGAGTTTCACCACGAGTGAATAGAGAAGAACCGTGTGTACGTGGAAGAACACCAGTACGTACGTCTAGCGCACGAACCATGTCTTTTTCACGGCCATCGATACGTGGGTTGCCAGCGATGATGCGGCTACGTACTACGTTTTTCTCTAGAGAACCAAGCATGCCGCGGATTTCGCGCTCATCTAGGTTTTCGTCTTGTGCAATTAGAGCTTCAACAACGTCGTTCTTGATTACGCCAACTTGCTCGTAACGAGCCATTTTCTCAGTGATCTGGTACGCGTCAGATAGACGAGTTTCAGCAAGTTCAGCAACTTGAGCTTTAAGCTCAGTGTTAACTGCTGGTGCTTCCCAGTTCCAAGATGGAGTTGCAACTTCAGCAGCAAACTCGTTGATTGCTTTGATTACAACTTGTTGTTGGTCGTGACCGTAAACAACAGCTGAAAGCATTTCTTCTTCAGATAGGTTATCTGCTTCAGATTCAACCATAAGTACTGCGCCTTCTGTACCAGACACAACTAGGTCTAGTTTAGAGTTTTCAAGCTCAGTATTTGATGGGTTAAGAACAAGTTCGCCGTCGATGTGACCAACACGTGCAGCACCGATAGGACCATTGAATGGAGCACCAGAGATAGCAAGCGCAGCAGATGTTGCGATCATAGTGATCATGTCTGGGTTTACGTCAGGGTTGATAGAAACAACCGTAGCGATAACTTGAACTTCGTTTTTAAACGCACTTGGGAAAAGTGGACGAATTGGACGGTCAATCAGACGAGCTGTTAGTGTTTCGCCTTCAGATGGACGACCTTCACGCTTGAAGAAACCACCAGGGATTTTACCCGCAGCGTATGTACGCTCTTGGTAGTTTACTGTTAGTGGGAAGAAGTCTTGACCTGCAACTGCTTCTTTCTTAGCAACAACAGAAACGAATACTGAAGTATCGTCCATAGTCGCCATTACAGCAGCAGTAGCTTGACGTGCAATTACGCCCGTTTCTAGAGTAACGGTGTGGTTACCGTACTGGAACGATTTTACAACTGGTTTTTCAAACATTGTATATCCTTAGCTCTAAAGTCAGACTTTAGATTAAGTGAATAATGACTCAAGACATTACCAATCGCGACTAGTGAAAAGGGACTTAGGATGGTGACTCTTTGTATGTGTTCATACGCCGAATTAAGACCAAATCCGCCTTTGAATAGTCGCGACCTATTGGCCGACATCTGTGACTGTAATCTCTTGAGAGGTTGATTGCCAAACGCTGAAAACGCTATAGGCGGGCGTAGTATAAACTATTTTTATTAGGAGATATATTTCCTATCAGAAAAAGCCAGATGATATTCTGAGCATCCAGCCTAGCATTTTCTTACAGGCACAAAAAAAGGAGCATAAATGCTCCTTTTCTTCAAACTGTCTTTGCAGACATCGCTATTAGCGACGTAGGCCTAGACGCTTGATTAGGTCTTGGTAACGAGCAAGGTTTTTGCCTTTCAAGTAATCAAGAAGCTTACGACGGCTAGAAACCATACGTAGTAGACCACGACGGCTGTGGTGATCGTGTTTGTGCGCTTTGAAGTGACCTTGTAGGTGGTTGATAGAAGCAGTAAGTAGTGCTACTTGTACTTCTGGTGAACCTGTGTCGCCTTCAGATTGTGCGTATTCTGCAACGATTGCTGCTTTAGTTTCTGCATTCAGAGACATAATTCTCTCCTGATAAGAGTAAGTTTATATTTGTAGCAGCCAATCTCTGATTCAGCCGCTACGCGAGCCGAGGATTATAGGGAAGTTTGTCAGTTGGTGCAATAACAATCGAACCCATTAAAAACGAAAAAAGCGAACCACCTAAATTAGGCGTTCGCTTTCTATCTTATTTGCTCGCTTTTCACGACTCAGCGCTAAGATCCGATGTAAGCGCTACGCTTGTGGCTCTTCATCTCTGAAAACAACCAAACGCTTCGGTGCAACTCGGCCATCTTCAGCAATCTGAGCTACGCCGACAAACAGCTTCTCTTCGCCACTTGTCATACGAACCGTGCCTTCAGTTGGCGCACCAGCAACCTGAACTGGCATACCGTGCTGAACTAGGTCAGTCAGTTCCGCATTCAAATTAACTTCAGGTAAATCTTCTACAGCCGTGTCCATTGGCATTAGCAATGGATCAAGCAACTCTTTCGGTGCAATTTCTTGCGCCTGTGCTTGCTCTAGGATCTCGTTTAACTGCTCCAAAGTCACCATACGCTCGTATGGGTACTTTGCGACACCTGTACGACGAAGCATGGTCACGTGAGCACCACAACCTAGCATCTCACCAAGATCGTCGGTAATTGTGCGGATGTATGTGCCTTTCGAACAATGCACTTCCATTTCAACTTCATCACCTTCAAAGCGAAGCAGTTCAATAGAGTACACAGTGATCTTACGAGACTCACGAGGAACCTCAATACCTGCACGTGCGTATTCGTACAAAGGCTTACCTTGATACTTCAATGCCGAAAACATTGATGGTATCTGATCGGTTTCACCCTTGAAGCTCGCAATGCAACGTTCAAGCTGTTCTTGAGTCACGTTAACATCACGTGTCTCTACCACTTCACCATCAGAGTCAGAGGTATTGGTACGCTCACCAAGCTTAGCGATAACAACGTAGCGCTTATCAGAATCTAGAAGAAACTGAGAGAACTTCGTTGCTTCACCAAGACAAATTGGCAGCATGCCAGTCGCAAGAGGATCCAGAGCACCGGTGTGCCCTGCCTTCTCTGCAAAGTAAATACGCTTTACTTTTTGCAGTGCATCATTAGACGAAATGCCAGTCGGCTTATCTAATAGAATTACCCCGTTGATAGGGCGACCTTTACGACGGCGAGCCATTACTCTTCGCCCTTAGACTGAGCTTCGTCAGTGCGGCCAGCTTCTTCTTGCTTACGCTTATCATCGTTCAGAACTTCACTTACTAGGTTAGACATACGCATGCCTTCTACTAGTGTGTTGTCGTAAGTAAAACGAACTTCAGGCGTTAGACGGTGGCGAATACGCTTACCAAGAGCCATACGAACTGGCACTTCATGCTCTTTAAGAGCTTTAAGGCATGATTCAGGAGTTTGCTCACCAACACACAGGAAAGTCACGAACACTTTTGCGTAAGCAAGGTCACGAGACACTTCTACGTCTGAGATAGTTACCATACCAATACGTGAGTCACGAACTTCACGTTGTAGGATAAGAGCAAGCTCTTTTTGAAGCTGCTGAGACACACGTTGTGTGCGGCTAAATTCTTTTGACATTTTCTTTTCTCACTTAGAAAGATGGGGGGCTTGGTAATTACCAGCCCCCCATGGTGTATTCAACAACCGATTACTTATTACCTTTACTAGTAATGTTAGTAACCTTAGTCAATATGTCGAGTCGTACAGACTGATTAGTCTAGAGTACGTTTAACCTCAACGATTTCGAATACTTCGATCTGGTCACCAACGCGAACGTCGTTGTAGTTCTTAACGCCGACACCACACTCGTAACCGTTCTTAACTTCTTGTACGTCATCTTTAAAGCGACGAAGTGACTCTAGTTCACCTTCGTAGATAACAACGTTTTCACGAAGTACGCGGATTGGGTTGCTACGCTTAATCGTACCTTCAGTCACGATACAACCAGCGATTGCACCAAGTTTAGGCGACTTAAATACGTCACGAACTTGTGCAAGACCAATGATCTCTTGACGGAATTCAGGAGCAAGCATACCGCCCATCGCCTGTTTAACTTCGTCAATTAGTTGGTAAATGATTGAGTAGTAACGTAGATCTAGGTTTTCGTTCTGAACCGTGTTACGCGCAGTTGCGTCAGCACGAACGTTGAAACCAAGGATGATAGCGTTAGAAGCTGCAGCAAGCGTTGCATCAGTTTCAGTAATACCACCAACACCAGAACCTACGATGTTCACTTTCACTTCGTCAGTTGACAGTTTCAGTAGAGAGTCAGCAATCGCTTCTACAGAACCTTGAACGTCAGCTTTAAGTACCACGTTAAGCTCAGCAACTTCGCCAGCCGTCATGTTCGCGAACATGTTCTCTAGTTTCGCTTTTTGTTGGCGAGCTAGTTTAACATCACGGAATTTACCTTGACGGTAGTTCGCAACTTCACGTGCTTTACGCTCATCACGTACAACAGTCGCTTCATCGCCTGACGAAGGAACACCAGAAAGACCTAGAATTTCTACAGGAATAGATGGACCTGCAGTTTCGATGTCTTTACCGTTTTCATCACGCATTGCACGAACACGGCCGTACTCTTGACCACAAAGAACGATATCGCCTTTGTTTAGAGTACCAGACTGTACTAGTACTGTTGCAACTGGACCACGACCTTTATCAAGACGAGATTCAACAACAACACCAGACGCCATGCCTTCTTTAACCGCTGTAAGTTCAAGAACTTCAGACTGAAGAAGGATAGCTTCTAGAAGACCATCGATGTTTGTACCCTGTTTAGCAGAGATGTGAACGAAGATGTTCTCACCACCCCACTCTTCAGGGATAACGTCGTATTGAGCTAGCTCATTCTTAACGTTGTCTGGGTTTGCACCCTCTTTATCGATCTTGTTCACAGCAACAATCAGAGGAACGCCTGCCGCTTTCGCGTGCTGGATTGCTTCGATTGTTTGTGGCATTACGCCATCGTCTGCTGCAACTACAAGTACAACGATATCTGTCGCTTGAGCACCACGAGCACGCATAGCTGTAAACGCCGCGTGTCCAGGAGTATCAAGGAAAGTGATCATACCGTTGTCAGTATCTACGTGGTAAGCACCAATGTGCTGCGTGATACCGCCAGCTTCGCCAGAAGCAACGTGTGCTTTACGAATGTAATCAAGTGTTGAAGTTTTACCGTGGTCAACGTGACCCATGATAGTAACAACAGGAGCACGACCTTCAGCGATAGCATCGCTATCACGGTCAGCTAGTACTGCTTCTTCAAGTTCGTTTTCTTTACGTAGGATTACCTTGTGACCCATTTCTTCAGCAACAAGTTGTGCTGTTTCTTGGTCGATCACTTGGTTGATAGTCGCCATAGCGCCCATCTTCATCATTACTTTGATAACTTCAGTTGCTTTAACTGACATTTTGCTAGCCAGTTCAGAAACAACGATAGTTTCGCCGATAGCAACGTCAGATTTAGCAACAGTTGCTGACTTATCGAAGCCTTGCTGCATTGAAGTTGGTTTAGCAAGCTTACCTTTACCGCCACGACCACGCTGGTTACGACCACCACGGTTGTTTGCAGGTTGGTTAGCAGGAGCTGCTTTCTTCTTGCGACGACGAGGTGCTTTCTCATCTTTCTTATCTGCCGCATCTTCAGCTTCACGAGCGTAAGTAGAAGTAGTCACATGGTAATCCGCAGATTTCTCTTGCTCTTTCTTCTTCTTCTCTTCTTCAGACCAACGTTCTTGGTTCTCTTCTGCTAACTTACGAGCTTCTTCAACAAGCTTAGCTGCTTCAGCTTCTGCTTTACGAGTTGCTTCTAGCTCTTGACGAGCTTTAAGTTCATCCGCTTCTTTTTTCGCTTGTGCGTTAGCGTCTGCATTTTTTGAATTCATGTCTTTTTTAGCCTTTTCAGCTTGTGCGCGTTGAGCCTTCTCTTCAGCTTCACGTTTTGCATCCGCTTCACGTGTTACTTTTTCTTCAGCTTCGCGCTGTGCTTTCTCTGCAGCATCACGTTTCGCTTGCTCTTCAGCATCGCGTTGTGCTTTCTCTTCCGCTTCACGATTAGCTACTTCCTCAGCTTCACGTTTCGCTTCATCTTCAATAGTGCTGCGCTTCACGTAAGTACGCTTTTTACGTACCTCTACTTGAACATCCTTACTCTTACCGCCTCCAGCGGCAACACTTAGCGTGCTGCGGGTCTTGCGTTGAAGAGTTAAACGAGTCGGTTCTGTTTCGCCTGAAGTATCGCCGTGCTCCTTTTTAAGGTGCGTTAGCAATGTTTGCTTCTCTGAATCAGTCACTTGATCCGACCCTGCTTTCTTCATGCCTGCATCAGCAAGTTGTTCAATTAAGCGGTCAACTGGCGTACCAATCTCTTCACTCAGTGCTTTAACTGTTAATTGTGTCATACCGCTTTCTCTCCTTGCTGAATTATTCTTCGTCGCCGAACCAACAGATGTTACGCGCAGCCATAATTAGCTCGCCTGCACGCTCTGCAGTTAGGTCTTCGATACCTTCTAGTTCATCAACGCCTTGGTCAGCTAGGTCTTCCAGTGTCGCAACGCCTTTTGCTGCTAGCTTGTAAGCCATTTCACGCTCAAGACCTTCAAGTGCAAGTAAGTCTTCAGCAGGCTCAACACCGTCGAAAGTTTCTTCTTTCGCTAGCGCTAGAGTAGTCAGTGCGTCTTTTGCGCGGTTACGTAGTTCTTCAACGATACCTTCGTCTAGACCGTCTACTTCAAGAAGCTCGTTCACAGGAACGTATGCTACTTCTTCAAGCGTAGAGAAGCCTTCTTCAACAAGCATTTGAGCAAAGTCTTCTTCAATGTCTAGGTGCTTCATGAAGTTTTCAATAGAAGCAACTGCTTCTTCTTGGTGCTTCTTCTCAAGATCAGCAACAGTCATTACGTTCAGTTCCCAACCAGTAAGTTGAGACGCTAGACGTACGTTTTGACCGCTACGGCCAATCGCTTGTGCTAGGTTATCCGCTTCAACAGCGATATCCATAGAGTGTGCGTCTTCATCAACGATGATTGAAGCAACATCAGCAGGAGCCATTGCGTTGATTACGAATTGAGCCGGGTTATCATCCCAAAGAACGATATCAATACGCTCACCACCAAGATCGTTAGAAACAGCTTGTACACGTGCGCCACGCATACCAACACACGCACCAACTGGGTCAATACGTTTGTCGTTTGTTTTCACAGCGATTTTAGCACGAGAACCAGCGTCACGTGCAGCACCTTTAAGTTCAATTAGCTCTTCACCAATCTCAGGCACTTCAACACGGAATAGTTCAGCTAGCATTTCTGGCTTCGAACGAGTAACGAAAAGCTGGAAACCACGAGCTTCTGGTTTAACTGCGTAAAGAAGACCACGAACACGGTCACCTGGACGGAAGTTTTCACGAGGAAGTTGGTCATCACGAAGGATTACCGCTTCAGCGTTGTTACCTAGGTCTAGAATAATAGTGTCACGGTTAACTTTCTTAACTGCGCCAGTTACTAGCTCGCCTTCGTTATCGATGAACTGCTCAACGATTTGAGCGCGTTCAGCTTCACGTACTTTCTGTACGATAACTTGCTTAGCCGTTTGAGTCGTAATACGGTCAAACGTTACTGATTCGATATCATCTTCAATGAAACCGCCAAGTTCGATCTCTGGGTCATCGTACTTTGCAGCTTCAATAGAGATTTCTTTTGTTGGGAATTCAACTTCCTCAACAGCTTCCCAACGACGGAAAGTTTCGAAATCACCCGTTTTACGGTCAATTTCAACACGAACTTCAATTTCTAGTTCGCTTTTCTTTTTTGTTGCCGTTGCAAGCGCGATTTCAAGCGCTTCAAAAATACGCTCACGAGGAACTGCTTTCTCATTTGAAACAGCTTCTACTACCGCCAAAATTTCTTTGTTCATTAATCTAGCCTCTTAAGCTCTTCTCTCTAGGAGAACTAAAATTTAGGGATCAGGTTAGCTTTCGCAATATTGCTCAGGACGAATTCTTCTTCTTGTCCTTCAACCAATACTTTCACTGTCTCGCCTTCGATAGATTGGATATCACCTTTCCATTTACGACGGTTGCCGACAGCCATTTTCAAAACGATGCTTACCTCGTGACCAATAAATTGTTGGTAATGCTCTGCTTTGAACAGTGGTCTCTCTAAACCTGGTGAAGACACTTCAAGGTTATAAGCCACTGAAATTGGATCTTCAACGTCCATTACGGCACTTACTTGGTGGCTAACTTCAGCGCAATCATCTACATTGATACCGTTTGGTGAATCGATGTAAATACGTAGCGTTGAGTGCTCACCAGCACGAATAAATTCTAATCCAACTAACTCATAACCTGATGCTGCTACTGGAGCGTCAAGCATTTCAGTAAGTTGTCTTTCTAAACCAGTCATTTAACCACTCCAGAAACAAAAAAAGGGCTCAAAGCCCAATTTAAATTCCAAGCAAACATTATCTAAATACATTTACAAATGCTTAGATAACAAAAAACCCCGTATAAGCCGGGGTTTTTGTTGCTGGACCCTTATATGTTAAGTGCCATCACATTCGATATCGCACCTAACTCACAGTGAGGTTCACACTGTGCAAACTTGCTACCAATACAAGCTATATAATAGCATTGAAATTGGTTGCGGGAGCCGGATTTGAACCGACGACCTTCGGGTTATGAGCCCGACGAGCTACCAAACTGCTCCATCCCGCGTCCGACTTGCGAGCATTATACGCCCAACAAGATGTTTTACAAGTTTGTAAACATGGTGCCGAGAGAGGGACTCGAACCCTCACACCCTAAGGCACTAGCACCTCATGCTAGCGTGTCTACCAATTTCACCATCTCGGCATCAAATCTTTACAGATTATTGTGGGATTTCGTCGCCTTGCGCCGGAACTTCACTCACTGCATCATCAGCTTGTTGAATCACCTGACCTTGGGTCGGGTCAATCCATTGTGACTCAGTTTTATGTGTAGACATATTACCAAGCACTAAGCTAAGGATAAAAAATGTAGTTGCAAAAATTGCAGTCATTCGGGTAAGGAAATTTCCTGAGCCACCAGCACCAAACACAGTGTTTGAAGCGCCAGCACCGAAAGAGGCTCCCATATCTGCGCCTTTACCTTGTTGAATCAACACTAGGCCAATTACACCAAGCGCTGCCAACAGGTAAATCACAAGTAGAACTGTAAACATTTTTCCACCTATGTTCCTAATTGTTGAGCCAGCGCCGTTCAAAAAACTATTTTTAAGAACAAGGCTAGCGACCTCCTAACTGAAGGCCGAGCAATACTAGCGAATGCGACGATGGCTGACAAGGAGAATTTGCTAAAAAATAAGCCTTTACTAAGTGAATGGTCAAAAAAAGGTCAAAAGCGACACAAAACTCATTTATGTCTCTTTTGACCGTTATATCTTTTGACCGTGATATAAGTCAACCACTTCTAATCACAAGCGCTATTCGCTGCGCCAGCTAAGTAAAAGGTTAAATTAGCAGTTTGCTTTTACTGCATCTGCAATCTTAAGCGCTGATGCTTGAACAAGCTCTGCATCTTCGCCTTCAACCATGACACGCAGTAGTGGCTCGGTACCAGACTTGCGTAATAGTACACGGCCTTTCTCGCCAAGCTCTGCTTCTACTTCAACAACCGCTGCTTTTACCGCTTCGGCTTCTAGTGGGTTTGAATCTCCGCTGAAACGAACGTTTTCTAGAACTTGAGGGTACAACGTCATGCCCTGAGACAACTCATTCAGTGTCATTTCGCTATCAACAACTGAAGCCAAAACTTGCAGAGCAGCAACGATAGCATCACCCGTCGTCACTTTATCTAGTAGGATAACGTGCCCCGAGTTTTCAGCGCCGATCTTCCAGCCTTTAGCAAGAAGCTGTTCCATTACGTAACGGTCACCAACAGCAGCACGTACAAACGGAATACCTAACTGCTTAAGGCCGTTTTCCATACCCAGGTTGGTCATTAGTGTACCAACAACGCCGCCTTTCAACTCACCGCGACGCAGTGCATCACGAGCAATAATGTAAGCGATTTGGTCGCCATCAACTTTGTTGCCTAGCTCGTCAACCATGATGATACGGTCACCATCACCATCAAAGCCAAGACCTAATGCCGCTTTTTCTTCAAGCACTTTTGCTTGCAGAGCACGTACATCCGTCGCACCGACTTCGTGGTTGATGTTAGTACCGTTTGGCTCAACACCAATCGCAACGACCTCAGCACCCAGTTCTTTAAATACAGCAGGCGCAATGTGGTAAGTCGCACCATGTGCACAATCGATAACGATCTTCATGCCAGCTAATGTCATTTTATGTGGGAACGTACTTTTACAGAACTCGATGTAACGGCCAGCCGCATCGTTCAAACGTACTGCTTTACCTAGCTCTGAAGAATCAACACATTCGATGTCTTTATCCAACTCTGCTTCAATTGCCAACTCGATATCGTCCGGCAGTTTTGTTCCCTCAGAAGAGAAGAACTTGATACCGTTATCGTAGTATGGGTTGTGTGATGCAGAGATAACAATACCGGCTTCAGCGCGGAAGGTTTGAGTTAGGTAAGCCACAGCAGGTGTTGGCATTGGGCCAGTAAACGTAGCCTGAAGACCAGCAGCAGCAAGGCCAGCTTCTAGCGCTGACTCAAGCATGTAACCAGAGATACGAGTATCTTTACCAATGATGACTTTCTTTGTGCCTTGCTTCGCAAGAACACGACCCGCAGCCCAGCCAAGCTTCAGAACAAAATCAGGTGTAATCGGGTACTGGCCTACTTTGCCACGCACACCATCTGTGCCGAAATAACGTCTTTTATCAGACATAGTGATTTTCCTTAATTATATTTAGTGATTGTTGTTCATCACTTCGATTATTTTCATCGCTTCCAGTGTCTCCTCGACATCATGAACGCGAATAATTTGTGCGCCTTTCATCGCGGCAATCGTCGCGCAAGTGACGCTTGCGACCATGCAGTCGGCCGGAACCTTGTCTAGCAATTTAAAGATCATCGATTTTCTCGACATCCCCGCTAAAACAGGTAAGCCTAACGAATGAAGCTTTTCAAGGTGCGCTAATAGGTGGTAATTATGCTCAATGGTTTTACCAAAACCAAAACCAGGATCCAGAATCAGCTGATCTTTTGATATACCAACAGCCTCACAAGCCTCCACCCTTTCTTTTAAGAACGCTTCAACATCCATTAGGACATCATCGTAATTAGGGTTAGCTTGCATGGTTCTTGGCTGACCTTTCATGTGCATCAGGCAAACGGGCACATTAGCATCGGCGGCCGCTTCTAAAGCTCCGGGCTCTTGCAGTGCGCGCACATCATTGATCAAATCAGCCCCCGCTTCAACGGCTTGGCGCATCACTTCAGCTTTACTGGTATCAATGGAGATCCACACATCAAACTTAGCGCGAATTGCTTTAATGGCAGGAATAACGCGAGCGAGCTCTTCTTCTAAAGGAACGTCAGGCGCTCCCGGGCGAGTTGATTCACCACCAATGTCAATAATGCTAACACCAGCTTGAATCATTCGCTCTGCTTGCAGTAAAGCATTATCTAATGAATTGAATTTTCCGCCATCAGAGAAAGAGTCAGGCGTAACATTGAGGATACCCATCACATGTGGGCGGTCTAAAACGAGCGTTTTATTATGTGCTTTTAATATCATGGAAGGTGGGTCTTAAAGGTAAAAACATCTAGGGCTAGAAACAGAAAAACCCTGAGCGTACTCAGGGTTTTAATTTATAACTTAGCGATTAAGAATCTTTGTTTTGAGCATCATCTGTTTCAGATTTAACTTCTTCAACTTTCGACTCTTCAGCTTTTGGTTCCGCTTTAGCTTCTTCTGCCTTAGCTTCAGGTTTTGCTTCTTCCTTTGTAGGTTCAGCTTTTACCTGATCACCCCAACCAGCTGGATCACGAATCTCTTGCTTACGCTCCATCAAGTCATCAATTTGACCTGCATCGATCGTTTCGAACTTCATTAGAGCGTCTTTCATCGAATGCATGATATCCATGTTATCTTCAAGAATCTTCTTAGCTCTATCGTAGTTACGGTCGATAAGGATACGAATCTCTTCATCGATAAGCTTAGTCGTGTCATCAGAAACGTGCTTAGCTTGGCTCATGCCGCGACCTAGGAAAACTTCACCTTCTTCTTCTGCGTAAAGAAGAGGACCCAATTTCTCAGAGAAGCCCCACTGCGTAACCATCTTACGAGCAATATCAGTTGCACGTTCGATATCGTTAGACGCACCAGTTGACACTTTGTCTTTACCGTAAATAAGTTCTTCAGCAAGACGACCACCGTACAGGCTAGAAATCATAGACTCTAGATGTTGGCGAGACATGCTCACACGATCTTGCTCTGGCAAGTACATGGTTACACCAAGCGCACGACCACGTGGAATGATTGACACCTTGTACACTGGATCGTGTTCAGGTACCAAACGACCAACAATTGCGTGACCCGCTTCGTGGTAAGCCGTTGACTCTTTCACTTCTTCAGACATAACCATTGAACGGCGCTCTGCACCCATCATAATTTTGTCTTTCGCAAGTTCAAACTCAACCATAGATACATTGCGCTTGTTACCACGAGCAGCAAATAGCGCCGCTTCGTTCACAAGGTTCGCAAGATCTGCACCAGAGAAGCCTGGAGTACCACGAGCGATCAGCGACGGTTCAACATCACCTGATAGTGGCACTTTACGCATGTGTACTTTAAGAATCTGTTCACGACCACGTACATCCGGTAGACCAACCACAACTTGACGGTCAAAACGACCAGGACGAAGTAATGCAGGGTCTAGTACGTCTGGACGGTTAGTCGCAGCGATAACGATAATACCTTCGTTACCTTCGAAACCATCCATCTCAACCAACATTTGGTTCAGTGTTTGTTCACGTTCATCGTGACCACCACCAACACCAGCGCCACGTTGACGACCTACAGCATCAATTTCATCGATAAAGATGATACAAGGTGCCGCTTTCTTCGCTTGTTCGAACATGTCACGCACACGAGATGCACCAACACCAACAAACATTTCAACGAAGTCAGAACCAGAGATAGTAAAGAACGGTACTTTCGCTTCACCGGCAATCGCTTTTGCAAGCAATGTTTTACCCGTACCAGGAGGACCAACCAACAGGATACCTGTCGGGATCTTACCACCTAGCTTTTGGAAGCGGCTTGGGTCACGAAGGTAGTCCACAAGCTCTTTCACGTCTTCTTTTGCTTCGTCACAACCAGCAACATCAGCAAACATGGTTTTGATTTGTTCTTCGCTCATCATTCGAGCTTTACTCTTACCGAAAGACATCGCGCCTTTACCGCCGCCGCCGCCTTGCATTTGACGCATGAAGAAAATCCATACACCAATCAGTAAGATCATTGGGAACCATGAGATGAAGATAGTGCCAAGCAGGCTCTGCTCTTCAGGTGGTGTACCCTGAACTTTTACGTTTTGATTAATTAAGTCATCAAGTAGCTTTTGATCATAAACAGGCATGTAAGTTACATACTTAGAACCACCACCACGACGTGTGAAAGTGATTTCGCTGTTATTGAACTGTGCGTCTTGAATCTGGCCTTGGCCAACTTCCTGTACAAACGTGGTGTAATCTACTGCTCTGCCGTTACTTTCCCCAGGGCCGAAGCTCTGGAATACCGACATCAACACTACAGCGATAACAAGCCACAGAATTAAATTTTTTGCCATGTCACTCAAGGTGTAAGCCTCTCGATAACTAATTGTAATTAAAGGTAGGGTACTACAGTTTGTAACCTGTAGCCATGTTGTTAACTCTCACTCTTGGAAGAGAATCGTTAACCTTTGTAACCAGTGGCTACGATAAACACTTCACGAGATCGAGCTCGAGAAGAGTCGGGTTTTCTAACTTTTACTGTTTTAAACATCTCGCGGACGTCCTTAACGTATTGGTCAAACCCTTCGCCTTGGAATACTTTTACAACAAAACTACCATTGGTAGCTAGAACTTGTCGACACATATCCAAAGCTAATTCAACTAAATACATAGCTCTTGGCTGATCCACAGAATTGTTGCCTGCTATATTAGGTGCCATATCTGACATCACGACATCAACCATGTTTGGTTGTATACGTTCCAACAAGGCATCTAGCACAGCTTCTTCGCGGAAATCGCCTTGTAAAAAGCTAACACCAGCAATCGGATCCATTGGTAACAAGTCACACGCAATGATTTGTCCGTTGTCTCCAACAATCTTAGCAGCATATTGAGACCAACCGCCAGGTGCTGCACCCAAATCCACAATGGTCATCCCAGGAGACAGCAATTTATCTTTCGTTTGAATCTCTTCCATTTTGAAATAAGCACGTGAACGATAGCCTTTCTTTCTTGCTTCATTTGCGTACTTGTCGTCGAAGTGTTCCTTCAACCAACGGCCTGAACTGGCCGAGTGTTTCTGTTTGCTCATTGGATACCTAAATTGGAGGAAAGTACTAATTGCTGAATAAATTATAGTCTTCAGCTTTAGATGGCGTTAAAATAGGTTTTTTCAACCCTAATAGTAAAGAAAATTGGCCGCGTAATGAACCTAAGTACCAAACAAAAGCAGCATCTAAAGGGCCTAGCTCACAGTTTAAAACCTGTTGTGCTAATGGGCGCAAATGGACTTACTGAAGCTGTTCTAGCGGAAATCGAATTAGCTCTAGACCACCACGAACTGATCAAGATTAAAGTTGCATCAGAAGACCGTGAGACTAAGCAACTGATTATCGATGCAATTGTACGTGAAACTAAAGCTGAGAAAGTACAGACTATCGGTAAAGTTCTAGTACTGTTCCGCCAGTCAGAAGCACGTAAAATCGAGATTCCACGTAAATAAGCGAGTTTGATATAAGCTAACTTCACTAATAGGAAGCCACAGCGCTTATCTTTTAGTGTAGCGTGAGAAACGAAAAAGGTCGCATTTAGCGACCTTTTTACTTATCAGAAACAAAGAAAATTCAATTAGATATATTCTACTTTGTCGATTTCGAAGTCTTTGTCACCACCAGGGGTAGAGATCATGACTTCGTCGCCTTCCATTTTACCGATAAGACCGCGAGCAATTGGCGATTTCACAGAAATGCGACCCGTTTTGATGTCTGCTTCGTCTTCTGAAACGATTTGGTAGCGGAACTCATCATCGGTATCCACATCAATCAGTGTCACTGTCGTACCAAAGATAATCTTGCCCGTATTATCCATTTGCGTTACATCGATGATCTGAGCCAGTGATAGCTTATATTCAATATCACGGATCTGAGCTTCACAAATACCCTGCTCTTCACGAGCGGCGTGGTATTCAGCATTCTCTTTCAGGTCACCTAGTTCACGTGCTTCACCAATAGCTGCTGAGATAACAGGGCGTAGCTTAAGTAGGCGATCTAATTCGTCACGTAGCTGCTGAGCGCCACGTACTGTCATTGGAACCTTTTCCATTTTTTACCTCTATGCCAAAGCTTTCTTTGGCCAACATAAATACACCCAACGTATTTATTGGATGATAGAAACAAAACGATTTGGCTTAGTGTAAACAAACTTTATGGCTAAATCACCTTTATTCCACTTTGCGTTATAAAAGCTTTATCTAGGTCTAAATTACAGACATCACAAAAATGAATAATAACCTCCCCATCAATAAGTGGAGAGTTAAATACCTAAAAAAACAAAAAACAAACAAAATAAACACAGATCACACTTTTATAAAATACACTCAAAAACAACAACTTAAACAAAAAAGGATATAATAAAACAGTGTTCATTTTTTAGTTTTATATCATTTTACTAACTGACCATGGAACTTTAGAGGTAAAAAGTAACCCATGGATTGCACTGGCATTTTCAGACTTCTGTTCTAATCATGATTATGAAGCCTGATTAATACAGGCAATACACAAAAGGGTTCAAATCCTTAATAAAACTTCTATGGACAGTAATTAGGAAATAATAACATGAACAAGACTATGATCGCGCTTGCTGTATCTGCTGCAGCTCTTGCTACTAACGCAGTGGCAGCCGACGGTAAACAAGCTGGTGATATTGCCGGCACTTCTGTATACAGCTCAAACGGCACTTCTCTAGAGATCGGTGGTCGTGCGGAAGCTCGTCTATCTCTAAAAGATGGCAAAGCTGAAGACAAAACACGTGTACGTCTTAACTTCCTAGGTAAAGTTGAAATCCAAGACGGCCTATACGGCGTTGGTTTCTACGAAGGCGAATTCACAACTGCTGAAAACGGTGGTGCTACAGACAGCAACAGCGACAGCATCACAAACCGTTACACATACGCTGGTATTGGCGGTACATTCGGTGAAGTTACATACGGTAAAAACGACGGTGCGCTAGGCGTTATCACTGACTTTACCGATATCATGTCTTACCACGGTAACTCAGCAGCAGATAAAATTGCTGTAGCTGACCGTACTGACAACATGCTTTCTTACAAAGGTCAATTCCAAGACCTAGGTGTTAAAGCAAGCTACCGCTTCGCTGACAGTGATGGCGGCAAAACAAACGGTGAATTCAACGACAACGGCAAAGATGGCTACTCTCTATCTGCTATTTACGCAATCGGCGATTCTGGCGTTAAACTAGGTGCTGGTTACGCAGACCAAGATCAATCTAACGAATACATGCTTTCTGCATCTTACCGCATGAGCGATTTCTACTTCGCAGGTGTATTCACTGATGGTGAAAAGCAGGCGACGGATTCAAATGGCGATGAGTACAGCAACAAATCTGTAGACTACACAGGTTACGAATTCGCAGCAGCATACACACTAGATAAAACTGCATTCACGCTAACGTACAACAATGCAGAAACTGACGGTGAAACTTCTGCAGATAACGTTGCAATCGATGCAACTTACTACTTCAAGCCTAACTTCCGTACTTACATCTCGTACAATTTCAACCTAATCTCTGAAAATGATACGATCGGTACAACAAACCTAGCTTCTAACGGCAAAGCAACTTCTGCTCAAGCTGAAGACGAAATCGCTCTAGGTCTACGTTACGACTTCTAATTCTGATTATCTAATTGATTAATTAGTTAATTGAGAATCAAAACGCCCGCTATCTAGCGGGCGTTTTTTATATCTGTATACTGAAAACATCAGCCACCCAAGAAATCTTCTATGCGCCTTCTATCCACACTACTGGTATGTAGTTTTTCCATTAGCGCTTTCTCAGTTAACGCTTTCGCTTACCCCCCTCTAGATAAACTGCCTGATGGCAGTAGCACCAGTGTAATTTTGGAATCCCTGAAAGGCGATTCAAACAAACTAAATTCCAATAGTGATGGCTTCTATCCACCCGCCAGTACTTTGAAGCTGGTGACAGCTTTGGCGGCTAAGTTGGAGTTAGGGGATGACTTTCACTACACGACCAGCATTGTTCGTTCTGGCAATGATTCGATCATTTCATTTAGTGGCGACCCAACGCTGCAACGAGAACAGCTTAAAAGCCTTTTGGCTCAATACGCTAAGTCTCAATCAAGAGCCATCAAAGGCAACTTATACCTCGATAACTCGGCTTATACCGGCTATCAGCGAGCGGTGGGTTGGCCTTGGGACATTCTAGGGGTTTGTTACAGCGCGCCTTCTAGTGCAATGACCTTAGACAGCAACTGCGCACAAGCCTCTATTTATACAAAAGATAATGGTGCGACACGCGTTTATATTCCCGCTCACTATCCGATAGACGTGACGACCACCGCTGCCACGGTAACTCGCTCTGGGCAGAAGGCAACACAATGCGACTTGGAACTCATCACCACACCAGATAACGCTTACAAGCTCTCTGGTTGCTTGGTTGAGCGTAAAAAGCCACTGCCACTCAAGTTCGCGATTCAAAATCCAGAACTTTACACCTATCAAGTCGTTACATCGCTTCTCAAAGAACTGAAAATAGAAGTAAAAGGTGATGTGATTATTGGTAAAAAAGCGCAAGCAGACAAAACCACGTTAGTCGCTAGTCACAACTCAGAAAAGCTTCCTGAACTGCTCGATATCATGCTCAAGAAGTCGGATAACCTTATCGCAGATAATCTAACTAAAACGCTAGGAGCGACATTTTATGTTCAACCGGGTAGCTTCAATAACGGTACTGAAGCGATAAAGCAGATACTGCTGACCAAGGCTAATATTGACCTCAGTAAAGCGCAGCTCGTCGATGGTTCAGGGTTATCCAGAAACAACCGAATGAGGTCACAGACCATGGCTCAAGTGCTTCGTTATATCTGGGAAAACGATCAACAGCTCAACCTGATTGAGGCTATGCCTACATCTGGCACTGATGGAACGCTCAAGTACCGTCCAAGCATGAGAAAAGCGCCGATTCAAGGCAACATTATCGCCAAGAGTGGTTCTCTATACGGCAGTTACAACATGGCGGGATACGGATTAGATAAAGCGGGAAAACCAAACTCTCTGTTTGTGCAATTTGTCCGTGATTACTTCCCTGAAGAACAAGATCCAGACAAACCAGTGGAAGCACCTATCACCCAGTTTGAGCGTGCTTTCTACAAAGATGTGGTCGAGTTCAGTCAAACACAAAGCAAATCGAAGTAATGCTTAGCTCTGTGTAAACTTCTACTCAAACAATAAAAATGGCGCTAAAGACCTTAAATCTTCAGCGCCATTTTTGTTTCTCAGATGTATTTAGCTATTTTTATAGGTGCCTATTTTTATAGGAGCTAAGCGATACCGAGGAATGAGTTAACCACAGTGAAGTAGATCCACATTCCTGAGATATCAACTATGGAAGCAAGCACTGGGCTCACTAACACCGCTGGATCAAGCTTAAATAGCCTAGCAACTATCGGCAATCCAGCGCCAAGCACGGTTGATATGGTCACCTGAATAAACAGCGCTACCGCAATAGCTAACGCAATCATGTTGATATCATAACCACCTGTCGCTTGGTTTTCACTAAAGAGCAAAATACGTCCAATCATCACTACAGCAATCGCTAAAGCTAAACAAATAGCAACTCTAAACTCTTTCCATAGAACGTTAGCCCATTGGCGTTTTTTCAACTCACCTGTGGCTAAGGCTCGGATCACCAAAGTCGCTGCTTGTGTTCCGGTGTTACCACCAGCAGCAGCAATTACCGGCATGTAGATTGCCAAAAGTACCAACTGACTGAGAATGTCTTCATACTGAGCAATGATAAGCCCTGAGACGATTCCCAATAGTGCTAACGAAATAATCCAACCGATACGCTGCCTGACGTGGCTCATGACGCCAGTCGAAAGGTAACCCTGTTGAGGTTCTACCTCAGAGTAGATCAGCCCTAGTTGGTGAGCTAGATGTCGAGAGCGCTTCTCAAAGCCCTGCTCTTCTAGCTCACTAAGTAAAGTCTGAATCGTACTCAAAGAGCATTGCCCCAGCACTAGCACCGCATCTTCGAGCGGCATTCGATTCAAAAGATTAATTTGTTGTTCACGTCCGTACTGTTGAAATGCATTCGATACAGCTTGGATGTCTTGCTCTGAGTACAGAGCTTCAATAGATAAAAAAGTGTTGTTCATTACCGTCATGGCGAATCTCCCGATTGGCAAAGGTAACGACCATCAAAACAAATAGCCTATAGCTAATACACCAAGAGCGTACAGCTAAGCGCACCAAGAGCTGAAAGCTACTGATGTGTCTACTTGTTAGAATCTAGTGTGTGGAAAAGAATGCGGGGGAAAAACAAAGATACCCTACCTGAACGGCAGGACAATAGATCAATACCGAGACAGGTTATTCTTCTCCATTCAAACTAGGAGGATGGTCGGTATTGTTCATAAAAATCTCCAGAATTACTGTCAATTTGACAGCGCGCATAGTGTAGCAATAGCCGTTCAAAAACTTCGTCAAATTCCTGTCAATAAATAGGGGTCAATAAAAAAGGCATCCGTGGATGCCTTTGGTTCAATTATTGATGTGCATTATTACTTAATAGTAATACGAGCAAACTTACGCTTACCTACTTGGTAAACGGCAGTACCTGCTTCAGGCACGAATTTGCTGTCTTCAACTTTCTCGCCTTCGATCTTAGCAGCGCCTTGCTTGATCATACGCATCGCATCAGAAGTCGAGTTTACAAGACCCGCTTCTTTTAGAACGTTCGCAATTGGCAGGCCTGCTTCGAATTCAAACTCCGGCATTTCATCAGGAACTTGGTTCTTAGCAAAACGGTTAACGAACTCTTGCTCAGCGGCTTCAGCATCTGCTTCACTGTGGAAACGAGCGATGATCTCTTTAGCAAGAAGCACTTTAACGTCACGCGGGTTCTTACCTGCATCAACGCCAGCTTTCAGTTCCGCAACTTCTTCAAGAGGACGGAAAGACAGCAGCTCGTAGTAGCTCCACATTAGATCGTCAGAGATAGACATGATCTTACCAAACATCTCGCTTGGTGCTTCGCTAATACCGATGTAGTTATGCGCAGACTTAGACATCTTCTTAACACCGTCTAGACCAACAAGTAGTGGCATCATTAGTACCGCTTGTGGTTTTTGACCTGCTGCTTTTTGCAGTTCACGACCCATTAGAAGGTTAAACTTCTGGTCAGTACCGCCAAGCTCAACGTCGCTCTCTAGTGCAACAGAGTCGTGACCTTGTAGAAGTGGGTACATGAATTCGTGGATTGCGATCGGTTGACCACCAGCGTAACGCTTTTTGAAGTCATCACGCTCAAGCATACGAGCAACAGTTTGGTTAGAAGCAAGACGAATCATGCCTTCAGCGCCAAGCTCAGATAGCCATTCAGAGTTGAAACGAATTTGCGTCTTCGCAGGATCTAGAATCTTGAAGACTTGCTCTTTGTAAGTTTCAGCATTCTTCAATACGTCTTCGCGGCTTAGCGGTGGACGTGTTGAGTTTTTACCTGATGGGTCACCAACCATTGCAGTGAAATCACCGATAAGGAATGTCACTTCATGACCAAGCTCTTGGAAAGCACGAAGCTTGTTAAAGATAACCGTATGGCCTAGGTGGATATCTGGAGCTGTTGGATCGGCACCCAGCTTAATGCGTAAAGGACGACCTTCTTTTAGTTTTGCAATCAGTTCGTCTTCTGGAATCAGTTCTTCTACGCCACGTTTGATCTCGGCTAGTGCAGCTTCAATACTCGCCATTCTTGTTCACTCCCACAGATTTGGCAAAAATACATTAATTAGACATCTTACTTGAATAGCGATGTATTTTGAAACCAGTTACACTATTCCGTCGTCGATTTTCATAATATTTACAGAACGAACCGGAACATGTTGTCTATTTTTGCACGCCTTCCTATTTTGCACCGGGCTTTTATCGCATTTTTTAGTGCCATAATTTTCGTCGCGATTTTCTTACTCCCCGACGTCAACAGTTTACGTGACGATACGGGCGCTTTAGTGGTGGGGAAACATTACCCACTGACTATCAATACATCCGCGCTTATGGGCTCAAGTGATGCGCCACCAACAGCTGTGCTCAATTGGGAAAAATATACCGTTCGTTCTGGCGAAAGCACTTCTGTTCTATTCGAACGTATTGGCCTCTCATACCGCTTGCTGATCACCCTACTCAATACCAACAATGATATTAAGAAGCAGCTGTCTAACCTAAGACCTGGTGATGTATTGCAGTTTGGCTTTGATGAAAACAACGACCTTATTCAGCTAAAGCGACAGCTTAGTGCGTTTGAAAGCTTTAAGATCACTAAGTCTGGCGATTCGTTTTCCTCTAGTTTCGACAAGAAAGAGGTTGCCTACCAATACAATTATGCCGAAGCCGACATCACCTCGAATTTCTGGAATGCTGGCGTAAGCGCAGGTTTAACCGCAAACCAAATTATGGAACTGGCGGGCATCTTCGGCTGGGATATCGACTTTGCGTTAGATATTCGTAAGAATGACAGCTTCAAAATCTTATACCAAGAAAAAGTAGTTGAAGGTGAAGTGGTTGGTCGCGGTAAGATCATGGCAGCCGTATTCAAAAACCAAGGTGATTCATTTACCGCGGTATTAGATGATAAGAGCGGCAACTACTTCGATGAAAATGGTCGTGCAATGAAGAAAGCGTTCTTGCGCTCTCCTATTGATTTTCGTCGTGTAACATCGAACTTTAACCCTAACAGAAAACACCCAGTAACCGGTAAGGTTCGCGCTCACCGCGGCACTGACTACGCAGCCCCTGTTGGCACGCCTATCTGGGCTGCCGGTGACGGTATCGTTCAGAAGTCGGGTTACAACCAATTCAATGGTAACTACGTGTTCATACGCCACAGCAACACCTACATCACCAAATACCTGCACATGAAGCGACGTATGGTGAAAACTGGTCAGCGCGTAAAACAAGGCCAAACCATTGGTACTTTGGGTGGTACGGGCCGAGTGACTGGCCCACACTTACACTATGAATTCTTGGTCAATGGCGTACATAAAAATGCGCGTACCGTGAAATTGCCTCAATCCAAGTCGTTAACTGGTAAAGCAAAAGCAACCTTTATTGCCAACTCAGAGATTCGATTAAGAAACCTTGAGCGATACGGTCAGTTACTAGCGACTAACTAGGCCTTTGTAGCTTCACTGCAAAATAGAAAAATGCAAAGAGCGCCCATCAAGGCGCTCTTTTTTATGCTCACATACCACAACTAGCTACTGTTTTTCAGGTTTGTTGTTCCGTCCAAGCATTAACAAACAAGGGGTTAATACTAAAGTCAGCACCGTGGCAAACGCCAAACCACCAGCAATAGCGGTCGCAAGCTGTGACCACCATTGTGTACTTGGCGCGCCAAACTCTATCTTTTGATTAATCAGGTCGATGTTCATCTCTAACACCATCGGCATTAAACCTAAGATAGTCGTAACCGTCGTGAGCATTACTGGCCTTAAACGCTGAACACCGGTTCTTAGAATCGCATCTCGCTTGTCCAAGCCTCTTTTGATGAGCTGATTATAAGTATCAATCAACACGATGTTGTTGTTCACGACTATGCCGGCGAGCGCTATTACCCCAATTCCCGACATCACAATGCCAAACGGACGTTGGAAGATCAGTAAGCCAACGAACACGCCAACGGTCGAAAACAATACAGCACTCAGAATCAAAAACGCTTGATAGAAGCTATTGAACTGAGTAATCAGAATCAAAGCCATTACCGCCAAAGCAACCAAGAAAGCACTTTGTAAAAAGGCTGACGAGTTTTCTTGTTCTTCGTTTTGACCACGGATGCGAAATTCCACGCTACTCGGCAGCCCTAGCTCACTCAATGCTTGTTCGATCTTTGGTAGTTCGAGAGCAAGGTTATAACCTTCTTCCATATCCGCCATGATGTTCACCACACGCTTGCCATCAAGGCGTTTAATGGTGTCTTGCTTATGGTCGGGAACGATCTGAGCGAAATTAGTAATAGGTACTAAACCCGCTGGCGTTTTCACCCTAAGCTGGTCGAAGCGCCCGATATCACGCTTATCATTAGGGTAGCGCACCAAGATATCGACCTCTTCTGAAGAGTCATCGGGCAGATAATCACCAATCTTGAGACCATTAGTCACGAATTGAACGGTATTACCCACTAAGGTCGCATCAGCTGCAAAGCGCGCAGCATCGTCGCGGCGAATATCCACCTTCCAATCGATGCCGTCTTTACTCGCGGTATCACTGATATTGGTCAGTGCTTGATTGCCATCTGCCCAACCTCTCACAATTTTTGCAGCCTGATTAAGTTGCTCTGGCGTTCGTGCCGACAGCTCAATCACTAAGTCATTTTCAACTGGAGGTCCTGCATCTGGAAACTTATATTCAATCTCAACACCTGCGTATTGATGAGTTTGCACTTTTAACTCATCAATGATCGCCTTAACACTGCGACGGTATTGCCAGTCAACAGGCGTAATTGAGATCAAACCAATCTGGTCGTCACCACCAGTACGCGTGTAAACGGTATCGAACTCATCATGATTGAGCATCATCAATTCAATATCACGCATGATGTCATCCTTTTCTTGGATAGACAGATCACCATGAGAACGAACTTTGACGTTAAAGAATGGCGGATCAACCTCAGGAAAGAACTCTGCACCTAGACCCGCTTTTGAATAAGTAAAACCAACTGCAACCGCGAGCAGTATCGCACTGAACAAAATCTTAAAGGGGTGTTTAATCGCTAAAGAAAGCGTGTGGTAGTAAGCCTTGGTTAAACCAGTAGCCTGTGAAAAGTCACCATTATGCAGTGCGACCATTCGAGCTTGGCTTTTAGACGATACGTATTGAGGTTTGCCAATCAAACCGCCCAGCACGGGCACAAACAACAACGCCATGATCAATGATGCAGTTAAAGTCGCGATCAGAGTTAGTGGTAAGAACTTCATAAATTCGCCCGTCACATCAGGCCAAAACAGTAACGGAGCAAATGCGGCTAAGGTTGTGGCAGTCGATGCGGTTATCGGCCACGCCATCCGTTTCGCTGCATCTCGGTAAGCGGCTTTGCGCCCTTCACCCTCTTGCATTCGCCTGTCTGCAAATTCGGTCACCACAATCGCACCGTCTACTAGCATCCCCACCGCCATAATCAGAGAGAACAGCACTACGATGTTGACGGTTAAGCCAAACACCGAAAGAACCAATAACCCGGTTAGGAATGAGCCTGGAATGGAAATACCCACTAACAAAGCGGTACGCACACCAAGAATCGCGATGATAACGATCACCACCAGAATAATGGCGGATAAGATATTGTTTTGCAGATCATTAAGCATGATCTTCACATCTTTAGATTCATCCCAGGTGTATTTGACCAACAGGTTATTTGGCCATTCCGCTTGCTGCTGAGCACCAGCCATTACCGCTTTGACTAGCTCAACGGTTTCGATGATGTTCTCACCTGCACGCTTCTTGATATCCAACACCACCGCAGATTTGCCATCTAAACGAGCAAAACTTTCAGGATCTCGAAACGCTCGACGAACCGTAGCGACATCGCCAAAAGTGACCACCTGCTTGCCATCCACTTTAATAGGCAACTCAAGCACGTCTTTTAAGGAGTTAAATACCGAAGGGACTTTGACAGAAAAACGTCCGTAGCCAGTATCAACAAAACCTGCGGCCACCACTCGATTGTTCAGAGCGATCAGATTATAGATATCCGCTTGATCTAAGCTGTAGCTCTCCATCAATAACGGATCAACAATGATCTCGACGATGTCAGCGCGATCGCCCGCAATATCGACTTCAAGGATTTGGCGATAGCTTTCTAATTTGTCTCCAAGCTCTCGGGCAATTTGCACTATGGTGCGCTCAGGAACGGTACCGAATAGCACAACAGACAAAACAGGTTGCTCAGAAGCCAGCGTCACCTCATTTACGGTCGGTTCGTCACTGTCTTCTGGTAGTTTTGGTTTAGCCAGATCAACCGCGTCACGCACATCGGCCATTGCTTTGGTGAGATCGACGCCAACATTAAACTCCAACACAACAGAGGCATGCCCTTCTGCTGCGGTTGCTGTCATCTCTTTTACGCCTTCAATCGACCTCAGCTCTTGCTCAATAGGTCGAACCAATAAACGTTCTGCATCCGTTGGCGAGATCCCTTGGTGCCCGACCGAAACATAGATAATTGGGATGGTAATGTCTGGGCTCGATTCCTTAGGTATCGTGATATAGGTGACGACACCGGCTACAAGGATTAACGCTAAAAGGGAGAGCATTGTTCGAGCACGAGACAAGGCTGCATCAATAATTGAATACATCGGTTATCTCCTACTCTGCGGTTACGTTAGAGAGTTCAGCGACTTGCTCAACAGCAATCACCGAATCACC
This sequence comes from Vibrio sp. 10N.222.52.C3, assembly GCF_041474195.1. Lineage (NCBI taxonomy): Bacteria > Pseudomonadati > Pseudomonadota > Gammaproteobacteria > Vibrionales > Vibrionaceae > Vibrio > Vibrio sp. 10N.222.52.C3. The sequence goes on from NZ_JBFRTQ010000022.1 coordinate 44,651, forward strand.
ATCACGCACAAACCCTTGGCCTACTGTGATGATATCGACGCGTTGTCCAAGTCCTGTGAGCCAAACTCCATCTTGTTCGGCCTTTACTAGCTGAATGCCTACAAACTTCACCGTTGGTGAGTCATCGACTGAAACCAAGGTTTTGACCCCTAGGTTACCCGCCTCATCCAATGCTAGCATCGCCGGTGTTATCTTTATTGCATCTCTTGTTTCTAGGTTGAGTTTAACTTCGGCACTGACACCTGCAGGCAGTAGGCCTTTAGAGTTATCGATTTCTATCTCGATTGGAAAAGTATTAGTTGAGGCCGAAGAAATTCGAGACACATAACGCAAGCGCCCTTCCGCCTCTTCTCTTCCTAGCAAGCGAACCAAGGCAGACTGGTTAACTAACAAATGCTGGATATGACGTTCACTGACATCGGCCTCAATAACCAAAGGATCAAGGTCAATCACGCCCGCAACCGGATCGCCAACCCCAACAAAGTCACCCAACTCGACCATCAAATCTTGAACCACACCCGAAAAAGGCGAGCTAATAACGGTATTCTTTAAAGCCAATTCCGCATTGCGCATCATGGCTTTTGCTTCCGTTAACGAAGCCTCTGCTGTGGTGTAGGCGATCTCACCTTGCAGACCTCTTTTCTTCAGTGATTGCGCTGCTTTGAACTCTTTCTGCTTTAAACGATACAGAGCCGTTGCACGCTCTAACTGTATTTCCAAGTCACCTTTATCAATCTGAGCAATAGCCTGCCCTGCTTTAACCGCATCGCCTTTCACAACGTTCAATCGAACAATCTTTCCCGCGACTTCCGCGCCTAATCGAGCATGCCTATCGGGTGCCGTTCGACCGTATAAATCAATGGTTTTAAAGGTGGGTGATGAGGTGAAGGTTTGAAAGGAAACTTTGGCTAACGGGATTTCTGTCGCTTTTTTCTCTGGCGACTCTTCTGCCTGCCCCCCCCCTAAACCAAGCCAGATAGACAACAACATCACTAAAATCAGAGACACCAGCCACGGCTGTTTCAGTTTCTGAAAAAGTGGTGAGTTAGAAGATAGAGTGGGCATAACAAATCCTTTTGTCCGATGTGATTAAGGCGCGCTAAATGGCTTAACACTGTCATGTGCAACTTCCTGATACACATAGGTAACCTTAACAGACCAAAATCAAACGAAGTTGGACGCTATCGACAGTTTAAAAAATATGCCGTGTACTAAAAATGTCAAAATAGAGGGTTGGAATGGTTTTAAAAGCAATGACTTAATATGTCTTATCAATTTTGAAGCTGCGTGAAAAACAAGTGCCTTGTTCAGAACCGAGCTTTGTTATGAAGAGAAATTTGGGGATATAAAAACAAAAACGCCGAACATAAGTTCGGCGTTTACAACCTTCTGGTGTAGCTTTCAGCTAAAGCTGTCTTTTAACTCTAGCTATCTTTCAAGCTATACGCTGAATGATGCACCACAACCACATGTTGTTGTAGCGTTCGGGTTGTTCACAAAGAAGCGTGCGCCTTCTAGGCCTTCAGTGTAATCAACCATGCCGCCCATTAGGTATTGTAGGCTCATTGGATCAACAACCAGCGTTACACCGCTGTTTACAATTGTAGTGTCGCCATCATTTACTTTTTCATCAAATGTGAAGCCGTATTGGAAACCGCTACAACCACCACCAGTAATGTATACACGCAGTTTTAGTTCTGGGTTTTCTTCTTCAGCAATTAGCGTTTGTACGCGGGTAGCTGCTGCATCAGAAAAAGACAATGGGATATTTATTTCGCTCACGACAACCTCTCTTACCTGTGTCAAAAACAACATGATACAAATCTAATTCGAGACCATAGTTGTTGAGTATTTTCTTATATTCCGGTGATTATCTAATACCTGACTGAAACGTTCAAGTATTCACCACAGGATCGGTCCTTTTACTGCTGTAAACTCGCCAATATCTAACAATTAAAACGTGTAACCACACAAAACAACCAGATTCGGGTGATTATCTGGGCGAAAGCATTCCTAGTTGGATTAGGGATAGGTACAATGCGTGCCAATTGGTCCGACAGTCAAAAGAGGATATATCAATGACCAAATCAGCAGAGCTGTACGAAAAAGCACAGCAAACCATTCCTGGTGGCGTAAACTCTCCAGTTCGTGCATTCAATGGCGTAGGTGGTTCTCCAATCTTCGTTGAACGCGCTGATGGCCCACTTATTTTTGATGCTGATGGTAAAGCGTATATCGATTACGTTGGCTCTTGGGGTCCAATGATCCTTGGTCACAACCACGCGGTTATTCGTGACGCTGTTATTGCAGCAGCTCAACGCGGCCTTAGCTTCGGTGCTCCAACCGAAACTGAAATCAAAATGGCTGAACTGGTATCTGAGATGGTTCCATCAATGGAACAGCTACGTATGGTGAGCTCAGGTACAGAAGCAACAATGAGCGCGATTCGTCTAGCTCGTGGCTTCACTGGTCGTGACAAAATTCTTAAGTTTGAAGGCTGCTACCACGGCCACGCAGACAGCCTACTTGTAAAAGCTGGTTCTGGCGCACTGACTTTAGGTCAACCAAGCTCTCCAGGCGTACCGGCTGATTTTGCGAAACTAACGCTAACAGCAACCTTCAACAATCTAGATTCAGTACGTGAAATCTTCGCAGCAAACAAAGGCGAGATCGCTTGTATCATCGTTGAGCCAGTAGCGGGTAACATGAACTGTATCCCTCCTGTAGAAGGCTTCCACGAAGGTCTACGTGAAATCTGTGATCAAGAAGGTGCATTGCTAATCTTTGATGAAGTAATGACAGGTTTCCGCGTTGCTGAAGGTTGTGCTCAGGCTTACTACAACATCAAGCCAGACCTAACGTGTCTTGGTAAAGTGATTGGCGGCGGCATGCCTGTCGGTGCTTTCGGTGGTCGTAAAGACGTGATGCAATACATCGCACCAACTGGCCCTGTTTACCAAGCGGGTACGCTTTCAGGTAACCCTGTTGCAATGGCTGCTGGCTACGCATGTTTGAACCTTCTACGAGAAGAAGGCAACGAAAAGCGTCTAGCTTCAAAAACTAAGCAGTTGGCAAAAGGCTTCAAGCAACTTGCTGACAAGCACGGCATCCCGATGCTAGTTCATCAAGTTGGCGGTATGTTTGGTTTCTTCTTCACTGACCAAGAAACTGTGACGTGCTACGAAGATGTAACTAAGTGTGATGTAGAACGCTTCAAGCGCTTCTTCCACCTAATGTTAGATCACGGTGTTTACCTTGCACCTTCAGCATTCGAAGCAAGCTTTACTTCTCTTGCTCATGGTTCAAAAGAACTTGATGCAACACTAGAAGCTGCTGACCGCTCTCTTGCGATCATTGCTGCTGAAAGCAAATAATCGAAAGCACTTTATAAGTCGCTAACCGATTGAATTTAGGGCTGCATTAAATGCAGCCCTTTTTATATATCGCGCTCACCAGCCAAAAAATATGACAGCTTATTTAGCCGTCGACTAAGGCTAAAGCTGAACCAAAAGCGATTAACGTTCCCAGAAAAGAAAAACCAACAACATCAAGGTACCAAGGAACATTCTGAACCAAGGGATCTCTTTTTTTGTTTGCTGTTCTTCGTCTTGGCATTTCTTATCTTTATTACAGCATCCCATTATCAAAACTCCTCATTGCTAACTCTCTGTTTTGCAGCCATTATAAACTCAGAACGCAAATATAGAGACCATTACCGTGTCAGAAAAACTCAAAATCAATTCCAGCCACTGGGTGATCATCATTGCCCTACTCGCGGCGGCTTATGCTTGTTACTTGCTTATCGAGCCATACGTTAACTCTATCGTGATGGCCTTTATCATTTCACTATTGATGTTCCCAATCCATGAGTGGCTTGAAAAAAAGCTCCCGAATAAAGAAAACATCGTCTCTCTGCTGTCCTGTATCATACTGACCTTCATTATTGTTATCCCTTTATTGGCAGTATTCGCAGCAATTGTTCAGCAAGGTTCTCTGTTCTCTCAGAATACTTACCAATGGGTGACCCACGGTGGCATTCAGACTCTGTTTGCTCATCCGTTAGTGGTCAAAGCGCTGTCATTTGTGAATAACTACCTGCCTTTCGACAATATTGAGCCCCAAGCCATCGCACAAAAAGTCGGTGAGTTTGCGACAAGCTTTGGTTCTAAGCTAGTTGGTATCAGTGCCAAAATCTTAGGTGACGCAACCAATTTCTTGATGGATTTCTTCTTGATGCTGTTCGTTTTGTTCTTCTTATTAAGAGATCACGACAAAATCATCAGTGTGGTTCGTCATATTCTGCCGCTGTCTCGTAGCCAAGAAGACAAACTTCTAACAGAGATAGAACAAGTATCTAAATCAGCAGTAATGGGCTCATTCTTAACCGCAATCGCGCAAGGTTTTGCCGGCGGTTTAGGTATGTGGATTGCCGGTTTCCCAGGTCTATTCTGGGGTACTATGATGGGCTTTGCCTCTTTCATCCCAGTTGTGGGTACCGCATTAATCTGGATTCCAGCAGCAACCTACTTGTTCCTAACTGGTGATACCACGTGGGCGATTTTCCTAACGGTTTACTGTGTAGCGATTGTTGGTTCAATTGATAACCTTCTGCGTCCGCTGCTAATGCAAGGCAGTGCAGGCATGAATACCCTGATGATCTTCTTCTCACTATTGGGTGGTATTCAACTGTTTGGCCTAATTGGTCTTATCTACGGACCACTGATTTTTGCGATTACCATTGTCCTATTCAACATCTACGATGAAGAGTTTAAGGACTTTTTAAACCAGCAAGACAAGAGTTAACGAACTTGACGTCAACTTGATTGGCGAACCCGTATTAAACACTTCAAGCTTTGGGCGGATTATGCGAAAATCCGCCCTCATTTTTTGCTAACGATTCAACAGAGTGTCCTATGTCAGCTTATATTGCACCAAGCCAGATTGCTCAACGCCAACTCGCCTACTTTGAAGGCAAACATGTTTTAGTTGCCGGTGAGGCAGAAGACTTGTTCCCTGTTGAGTTAGCGAAGCATTGTGAATCTGTCTCTGTGTTTACTTCTAATTACAGCTACTACCGTCAATTAGAAGGCTACAACACCATCCAACGTTTTTATGGTGCGGAGTTTACCGAAGAAACCAAAGCCGACTTAGTGATGTTGTACTGGCCAAAAGCCAAAGCGGAAGCGGAATTTTTGTTGGCGATGCTATTTGCCAAGCTAGGCAAAGATACAGAGATCGTCGTGGTTGGTGAAAACCGTTCAGGCGTGAAAAGCATCGAGAAGATGTTTGCTCCTTACGGCAAAGTTGTTAAATACGATTCAGCGCGTCGTTGCTCTTTCTACTGGGGTCAATGCTGCGAGCAACCACAAGCGTTCAACCTGCAAGACTGGTTTAAGACCTACACGGTTAACATTGGTGAGCAATCACTTACGGTAAAAAGCCTTCCTGGCGTCTTCAGTCACGGTCAATTCGATGTCGGTAGCCAACTTCTGTTGGATACTCTGCCAAAACTAAAAGGCAAGGTACTGGATTTTGGCTGTGGTGCAGGCGTATTGGGCGCGGTGATGGCATCTCGTAACCCAGATATCGAGCTAGAAATGTGCGACATCAGTGCATTTGCCGTGGCATCAAGCCAAGCAACGCTAGAAGCGAATGGTTTAACGGGTAAAGTCTTCGCATCCGATGTCTATTCTGATACTGCAGAAGACTATCAGTTCATCATCAGTAACCCACCATTCCATTCAGGTTTAGACACTAGCTACAGCGCGACTGAGACCTTACTTTCTCAGGCTCCTAAGCATTTGAAGCGTTCTGGTGAGATGATTATTGTTGCGAATAGTTTCTTAAAATACATTCCAATTATTGAACAAGCGTTTGGAAAATGCGCGACTCTAAATAAGACCACTAAATTCGCGATCTATCACGCAAACAAATAACCTCTCTAGCACAGCGCAGGGGCATTATCTGCGCTGTCTGTTCATATTTTTGTCAAAACTCTATAAAAATGAGCTTTTGCACACGCTTTAAATACCACTTACTTGTCAAAGTAAAAAAACTCGTTAATTTCGTTAAATTGGAACCCGTTAATTCTATTCTCTGTACTTGTTTTCGCCCCTTTTAGCAGTACATCAAAGGAAAGTAGTACCCAATTTATGTTTAGATTCTATCGTAAGCAGAAGTTTAAGCGCCTTCAAAATACCCTAATGCTGGCATTTCTTGTCCTCAGTATTACCCCTGTGACACTTATCGCGATATTTTTCCTCCAATCGCACAGTCAGGATCTCCAGGAACAAAGCACCTCACACCTTGTTTCGGTTCGTGATACTAAGCAGCAGCAAATTGTCGATTACCTACAAGCTCAAGAATCCCAAGTGATGGGCTTTGTTCGCTCAGAATTGGCCAATGCCAGTGGCGGGCGATTTTATGGTTTGATCAATGCATTTCAACGATTGGGGTTAGATATTGACGAGGCACGCAGTAATGCACAGCAGCGCTATATTCAAGGCTCTGGCGATCAAATCAAAACGTCGATCCTCCCTGAATCCAGCAGCTTTATTGGCAGCGAGCGTTATCGCCTGCTCCACAAGCGCTACCATAATGCTTACCTAGAACTGCTTAAACGCTCTGATTTTGACGATATTCTCTTAGTTGATATCAACGGTAACGTCGCTTATTCCGTCTTTAAAAATGACGATTACGGCACCAATCTGCTGACAGGAAAATACAAGGACTCCAACCTAGGTATTACCTTTCAACGACTAGCCAAAGACGTAACCGACCGACGCAAATCTAACGAAGATTACACGCCGGTTATCGTTTCTGACTTTAAAGACGAGAATGGCAAACAGACCGCATGGCTAGGCGCACCTATCGTTCAACAAGGCTACCTACACAGTTACGCGATGTTTAGGCTACCAATCAACGGCATTACTAAGTTGATTGCGGATCTCAACAAGAGTTCGAATATTCAAACGCTGCTTGTAGGTGATGATCACCTGCCGCGTAGCCTTGCTCATTCACAAGAATCTATCAACTTGAGCCTAGATGTTGTCGATAAAGCATTGGCTGGCGAAACAGCGGTTGGCACCTTCGACAACACCCTAGATCAAGCGATCATCGCGGCATATACGCCAATTGAGCTGAAATACGCAACATGGGCTCTTGTCGTAGAGCTGCCAGAGAAAGAGGCGTTTGCCCGTATTCATCAGTTAGAAAAGATCTTCGTGATCGTGATGCTAACGGCGATCATTCTGGTAGTCGTTGCATCGCACTATCTGTCTAACTTCATCACATCCCCACTGCTTAAACTGACGTGGGCTGCCGAAAAAGTATCGGCGGGTGATCTCGATGAAACCATGATCAATACCGAGCGCAAAGATGAGATAGGCCGACTCGCGGTGAGCTTCGAAAGAATGCAGCGATCTATTCGTGAAAAAATGCAGCTCATCAAAAGCCAAAACGATGAGCTTGAGGACAACCTTAAGACCATTCAAAAGCAAAACGAAGAGTTACAACTGGCAAATAAACTCAAAGATGAGTTCTTAGCGACTACTTCACATGAATTGAGAACACCACTGCATGGCATGGTGGGTATCGCTGAAGCGTTGATATCTGGAGCTAACGGCCCTATTCCTGCTAATCAGAAATATCAGTTGGATATCATCATCAATAGCGGTCAGAGATTGGCGACCTTGGTTGATGATCTGCTTGATTATCACAAGATGCGCTATGGCAGCTTAGATATTAAGAAATCAGCCGTTGATTTGTCGGCAGCCACCAGCTTGGTCCTAGAGTTGTCTCATCACCTATTGGGCAATAAGCCAATCCGTATTATTAACCAAGTCCCAAGTGATTTAGGTCTGGTTTCATCGGATCCTCAACGACTTGAGCAAGTGATGTATAACTTGGTCGGCAATGCCATCAAGTACACCTCAGAAGGTAAAATTGTTATCTCTGCCAGCGTTATCGATGACAACATTCGTGTACAAGTTGTCGATACTGGCCAAGGTATACCGGCCGAGTACCTTGAGCACATCTTTGAGCCATTGATTCAAGCAGGCCAAGATGCGAGTAACTACCGCCAAGGTGCAGGGCTTGGATTATCGATCAGTCGTCAGTTGATCGAGCTAATGGGCGGTTCACTGTACGTTAGTAGCCAACCAATGCTCGGCACTACGTTTAGCTTTACCCTGCCCCTAGCTACTCAAGATGAGTTAGACAGTTACAACGAATCAGGTCACTACTCGCACTTCCAAGCGCCTGATTTAATTGATAACAGCCAACAAGAAAATAGTGTTATCAGTGAAAACCCAGATGGCCCGTTATTGGTTATCGCCGATGATGAGCCGGTTAACCTGCGAGTATTAGACAGCTTCTTGAAGTTAGAAGGTTATCGAGTACGTACTGCATGTGATGGCCCTGAAACCATTGAACTGATTGAGAAAGAGAAGCCAGAGCTGCTTCTACTCGACATCATGATGCCAGGAATGAGCGGCTATCAGGTTTGTGAAGCACTGCGTAAACAGTATGACCATGCTCAGTTGCCAATCATCATGCTAACGGCACTCAACCAAGCAGAAGACCGTGTTCGAGGTTTCGAAGCTGGCGCCAATGACTACTTGTCTAAACCGTTCAACAAACAAGAACTAGCGGCTCGAATTACAGCACATCTATCAGCAAGCAAAGCTGAACAAAGACGCCTTGAAAACGACCAACTGCAACTCGAGCTCAAACATAGAGCGATGGTTGAAGCTAACTTGCTAGAAACTCAAGGCCGCTTACTAGAGCAACTAGAATCGGCACCTGAAGCCATCATCTGTATTCGTGATGACCAACGCATTCGCTTTGCTAACGAAGCCGCAGCTAAGCTATTCAGACGCGGACAGGAACAACTCAAACGCTCAATGGCCGACGAGATCATTGCGCCTAAATACCTTAAGGTAGAACAAGCCCACTACTGCGGTGATATTGATATCTATATAGACGACACACGTCAGCGCATACCAAGTGACATCCTTAAGCTGCCTGAAGGCTCAGGGCTCGACACCATGTATATCTTCAATGTAGGTGGTGGTGTTAACTCAAACCGAATCAATAACCTTGAAACGGCGGTTGAAGCTCTCTCTAGTTATGCCTTTGAAGGCGACAAAGATAAGTTACAGCAGCTTAAAGAGCTTGGCGGAGAATTTACTCGTCTTGCTGACAAGGCAACCGGTGAAGGTAAAAACAAGCAAGAGTTAATGCGTGAGGTACTGGTCGATGCGATGACGAATGCCATCATCTACTGGGAATCGGTGACGGGTGAAACCAAGTTTGCTTTCGCCGAGAAGAGTGGCTTGTGGCGCGTCTACTTAGACCGCAGTACGCTGCAAACTCGAACGCTAGACAAATACCTACGCGTCGAAACCCTACCGAAAACGCCTCGCTGGCGAACGGTACTGAGCTCAATCGAATTCATACTGGAACACTGCAAAGAACAGACGCCAGAAAGAACCCATATTGAGATGCTAAGGGATAAACTGCAGAAACTACTGACCAGTTAAACCCTGAACCAACATCACGATACTTTGAATAATAGAGCCCACCTAGCGTGGGCTTTTTTGTACGCCTCATAAACACAAAAAGTAGAATCCCAACGCTTGCAACGCACTTTTTTCACGTCTTTAAACAAGGAGGAATTCACGCCAATTACGCACAGTGCGTGCTGGTAACCGTCAGTACTTTTCGTTCTATTCTCAATCATATCTGACCGTTATCTGACTCTTTGTTGCAGTTTGAGAAGCGAGTCACAACAGAACGGCAGATTTAATTTTCTAGGGAAATTTAACGTAAAACTGGCAAGTGACCGAGATCTACAATTATACCAACGTAGGGTAAGGCATTATAATAAAAAGCCTTTAAAGTTAGTGGCCACTTACAACCTGCAAGAACCTCAAAACCAAATGCGAGTCACATCACTTTAACAATTGCGTACAAAAAACCACCAGAGCGCCCTATTTTGACGTTAATGACGTGAGGTTATCTGTTTTTAACGTTTTTGACGGGAAACGAGTTTGATTAATTCATCGATAAGGTGTTTTCTTACTCCTGCCAAAGGCCTACAGGCCACTCTTACCACTTCTCAGAAACAGCGATGAATCTGGAGTAACGAAGAAGAGGTAGGCCTTTAACCAGAGTGTGTATCTACTAACCAATTTAGCGACAGATAACATTCAATCCATTAGTGAAATGAAAGCAAATAGTAAGGAACAGCTATGCTTGCCAATATAAAAAAAACAGCACTAGCAACAGCAATTATTGCAACTGCTACGACAGGTTTTGCATCAGTAGCAACAGCTGCAGAACGCAGCGAACTGACTATTCACCCGAAAGAGTACACAACATTCGTACGTAACTTTAACCCGTACCTTGGTGCTACTAACCTTCATACTACAACTGACTTCCTATACGAGCCGCTAGTAGTATTTAACGAAATGCACGGTAACACTCCTGTGTTCCGTCTAGCTGAAAACTTCAAAATGTCAGATGATCTGATGAGCGTTGTTTTCGACATTCGTAAGGGTGTTAAATGGTCTGATGGAGAAACTTTCTCTGCTGATGACGTTGTTTTTTCTTTCAACCTTGTAAAAGAGAAGCCAGAGCTTGACCAATCTGGTATCAACTCTTGGGTAACTTCTGTAGAAAAACTAAACGACAACCAAGTTAAGTTCAACCTAACAGAAGCAAACTCAAACGTACCTTACGAGATTGCTAAAGTACCTGTAGTACCTAAGCACATCTGGAAAGACGTTAAAGATCCATCAACGTTTACCAATGAAAACCCGGTAGGTTCTGGTCCATTTACAGAAATCGATACGTTTACAGCGCAACTATACATCCAGTGTGCAAACCCGAACTACTGGGATGCAGACAACCTAGACGTTGACTGTCTACGTGTTCCACAAATTGCTAACAACGACCAATTCCTAGGTAAAGTTGTAAACAGTGAAATGGACTGGACGTCTTCTTTCGTTCCAGATATCGACCGTACGTACGCGGCAGCTAGCCCTAAACACCACTACTGGTACCCGCCAGCAGGTACGCAAGCATTCGTTGTTAACTTCAAGCACCCAGATGCTGCGAAGCATGAAGCATTGAGCAACGTTGAATTCCGTCGTGCCTTCTCTATGGCTCTTGACCGTCAAACTATCATCGACATCGCATTCTACGGTGGCGGTACAGTGAACGACTTCGCATCTGGTCTTGGCTACGCATTCGAAGCTTGGTCTGATGAAAAGACTCACAACAAGTACAAAGGCTTTAACACTTACAACGCTGAAGGCGCGAAGAAGCTTCTTGCTGACGCAGGCTTCAAAGATGTAAACAATGATGGTTTTGTTGACACTCCATCAGGCAAGTCTTTCGAACTAATGATTCAATCGCCAAACGGCTGGACTGACTTCAACAACACAGTTCAACTAGCGGTAGAACAGCTAAACGAAATCGGTATTAAAGCAAAAGCTCGTACACCTGATTTCTCTGTTTACAACCAAGCAATGCTTGAAGGTACATACGACGTAGCATACACAAACTACTTCCACGGTGCGGATCCATACACGTACTGGAACAGTGCTTACAACTCATCACTACAATCTGGTGATGGTATGCCTCGTTTCGCAATGCACTTCTACAAAAACGACAAGCTAGATGGTCTTCTAAACAGCTTCTACAAAACAGCTGATAAGAACGAACAGCTAGATATTGCACACGGTATCCAGCAAATCATCGCTGCAGACCAAGTGACAATCCCTGTGATGTCTGGTGCTTACATGTACCAATACAACACAACTCGCTTCACTGGTTGGTGGAACGAAGAAAATCCAAAAGGCCGTCCAAACATTTGGGCTGGTATTCCAGAGCGTCTACTTCATGTACTGGACCTAAAACCAGTTAAATAAGTAATCGTTCAATCCTTGCGGCGTAACCTCTTACGCCGCTTATAAAAATCCCCACACTCTCAATTGAAAGTATGGCGCTAGTCGTCAGGGGATTTTTCGTTCCAAATTTCGCTAGGAGCGACCTGAATCCAGAAACAGGGAAACAATCTGGGTGAGTAAGGTGTGAGTTATGGGTTATTTTTTAAGACGTTTGTCATTTTATTTTGTCGCGCTATTAGTTGCTGCGACGTTAAACTTTATTATTCCAAGAGCAATGCCTGGTGACCCAGTTACCATGATGTTTGCGAACGCTTCTGTACAAGTTACTCCAGAGCGTATTGCTGCAATGAAAGAACTATTAGGCTTCGTTGATGGTGGCTACTTAGTTCAATACGTGGCGTACATGAAGAACATTCTTAGCTGGGAACTTGGTACATCAATTCAATTCTACCCACTTTCTGTAAACACACTGTTGGGTGGAGCATTCGGTTGGTCGCTTTTCTTAGCCGGCACCGCAGTTATTCTTTCTTTCTCGATTGGTTCAATCCTAGGTATTTTCGCAGCGTGGAAACGCGGCAGTAAGTACGATGCCTTCGTAACGCCAGGGATGCTGATTCTACAAGCCGTTCCTCAAGTTGTTATCGCGATGATTGCACTATTTACCTTTGCAATTGGCTTGAAGTGGTTCCCAACAGGGTATGCCTACACCGCTGGTACTATACCTGATTGGACAAGCTGGGCATTCATTAAAGATGTCGCTTACCACGCCTTCTTACCACTGTTCTGTGCTTCTGTTGTTCAAATTGGTGGCTTCCTAGTAAACATGCGTAACAACATGATCAACCTATTAGCCGAAGACTACATCACCATGGCGAAAGGCAAAGGCCTGAGCGAAAACCGAGTGGTATTCAACTACGCAGCTCGTAACGCGATGCTACCTAGTGTGACAGCCCTGTCAATGTCGCTAGGTATGGCAATCGGCGGTCAGTTAATTATCGAAATCATCTTTAACTACCCAGGTCTTGGCAGCGTACTTTTCAACGCAATTAACGCTCGTGACTACCAAGTACTGCAAGGTCAGCTGCTTATCATGACGCTATTCATGCTGTTCTTTAACCTAGTTGCAGACATGCTTTACGTTGTTCTTGACCCTCGTCTTCGTAAGGGTGGTAAATAATCATGAAAGACTTTTTAAAACTCATTTGGCGTAACCCGATGGCCCTAACAGGCGTCATCATCCTAAGTATTTTTATTCTTGGCGCGATTGCAGCTCCATTAATCACCAAACATGTACCAGACAAGCGTACAGGTAACCCACACGAATATCCTGGTTTCGTGGTGAAGTCTGCACAAACTAACCCTGATGGCTGGGTTGCTCAAAATCTAGCAGACGACCGTCGTACATTGATCATGTCTAAAAAGGCAGACCACGTACTAGGTACAACTCGTATGGGTCGTGACGTTTGGTCTCAAGTGGTATACGGCGCACGCGTATCTCTTGCTGTAGGTTTTGGTGCGGGTCTAACCGTATGTTTACTCGCAACTGTTATTGGTGTTTCTGCAGGTTACTTCGGTGGCCGTGTCGATGACGTTCTAACAGCCGCAATGAACATCATGCTGGTAATCCCTCAATACCCATTACTGTTCGTAGTAGCAGCCTTTATCGGTGAGGCAGGGCCACTCACCATAACCTTGGTTATCGGCTTTATGTCTTGGGCTTGGGGTGCCCGTGTTGTTCGCTCCCAAACCTTAGCACTGCGTGAAAAAGAGTTTGTAAAAGCCGCTGAAGTTTTGGGTGAATCTTCATTCCGCATCATCTTCGTAGAGATTCTGCCAAACCTTATCTCTATCGTTGGCGCAAGCTTCATCGGTTCGGTGATGTACGCAATCATGATGGAAGCAACCATCTCGTTCCTAGGTCTTGGTGACCCGAACACAATCAGCTGGGGCATCATGCTTTACAACGTTCAAACCTCTTCATCAATGCTGATTGGCGCTTGGTGGGAACTGCTGGCTCCTTGTATCGCACTGACACTACTTGTAACTGGCCTTGCTCTACTTAACTTCGCGGTCGATGAAATTGCTAACCCGCAACTGCGTTCTCACAAAGGCATGAAGCGTTGGAAGAAACTAGCAGCTCAAGACAAAGAAGAACGTGAACCAGAACTACCACCACAAAATGCACTTTGGAGCGGAGATAAATAATCATGTCTGAACCACTAATTTCTATCCGCAACTTATGCGTGGATTACATCACAGAGTCTGGCGATGTTCGTGCGTGTAACAACGTAAGTTTCGACATCGCTCCAGGTGAAGTCTTCGGCCTAGCTGGTGAATCTGGCTGTGGTAAATCAACGGTCGCTTTCTCTCTTATGCGTCTTCATAAGCCGCCCGCTTACATCAGTGGTGGTGAGGTTATCTTCAACGGTGAGAACATCCTTGAATACAGTGATGACCGTATGCAGTCGTTCCGTTGGAGTGAGATGTCGATGGTATTCCAGAGCGCGATGAACGCACTCAACCCAGTACTACCGATGGAAGAGCAGTTCTGTGACGTAATCATGCGTCACACCAACATGACTCGCGAGCAAGCTAAGCAGCGTGCTGAAGGTCTACTTGAAATCGTCGATATTCACCCGAGCCGATTGAGTGACTATCCTCACCAATTCTCTGGCGGCATGCGTCAGCGCTTGGTTATTGCTATCGCGTTAGCACTGAATCCAAAGCTGATCATTATGGATGAGCCGACAACCGCACTTGATGTGGTTGTGCAACGCGAAATCCTACAAAAGATCTATGCACTAAAAGAAGAATTTGGCTTCTCAATTCTGTTCATCACCCATGACTTGTCATTGATGGTCGAGTTCTCTGACCGCATCGGCATCATGTACTCAGGTGAGCTAATCGAAGTGGCTAACTCTCAAGATATTCTAGAAAACCCTTACCACCCTTACACCAAAGGGCTGGGAAATTCTTTCCCTCCACTGACAGGGCCAAAGACAAAGTTAGCAGGTATTCCGGGTAACCCTCTGAACCTGTTAGAGATCCCTGAAGGGTGTCGTTTCCAAGCTCGTTGTGACCGTGTACATGAAACGTGTACCAAGGTGCCAACCAAGCTGCGTTCTATCGACCCGGGACATTTGTCTAACTGCCACCTGTACGGTGACCCAATAGTACAAAGGAAGCTATAGCTTGCGTGAATAACGAACAAGGCGGCTCGACCGCCTAAAAACAAGCAAAGCGAATAAGGATTCTGGAGACAATTATGAGCAAAGATTTCGGTCAATTATTGGTAGAAGGCAAGAATGTCGTAAAAGACTTCCCAATAAGCAGTACCACCATTCAAACCCCAATGATGCGTGCGATTAACGACGTGTCATTCAAGATGTACAAAAGCCGTGGCCTAGCAGTGGTTGGTGAGTCTGGTTCAGGCAAATCAACAACCGCAAAAATGATCGCAAAAATGTACGCACCTTCAGGCGGCACGATCGAATACAAAGGTCGTGATATCCAAGAGATCTCAAGCAGAAAAGATCTTATGCACTACCGTGAAGGCGTGCAGATGGTATGGCAAGACCCGTTTGGTTCATTGAACCCAACACACAATATCTTCCACCACATTGCTCGACCACTGTTGATCCACAAGAAGGTAACCCCGGGCAATAAGAGAGAACTAGAAGAACGTGTTTACGATCTTTTAGAGCAAGTGGGCCTGATCCCACCAAAAGAGACGGCGAAGAAGTACCCTCACCAACTATCTGGCGGCCAACGTCAACGTGTCAACCTAGCCCGCAACATCGCGGTAGGTGCCGAAGTTGTACTAGCCGATGAGCCAACTTCAATGCTTGATGTATCGATTCGTGCCGGTGTTTTGAACCTGATGGAAGAGATGAAGTTCGAGAAGCAAATGTCTCTGCTTTACATCACTCACGATATCGCAACCGCTCGTTACATCGCTGAAGACCTTTCGGTGATGTACGTGGGACACATGGTGGAATGGGGCGATACCGATGACGTGATTGCTAACCCTCAGCACCCATACACCCAATTGCTTGTTTCGGCCGTTCCAGATCCTAAGAAGTCGATCCACGAGCAACTTGCAGGCAACAAAGGTGAGATTCCTCTGTGGACACCAGTATCAGCAGGCTGCCCATTTGCAGGCCGATGTACTCACGCAATGGATAAGTGCAAAGAGCAGCTACCAGGGGTTACGCAGCTCGCTGATAACCACTTTGTGCGCTGTTACCTACACGAAAGCTAAGCAATAAAACCCAAGTTAGGGTCTTCGGACCCTAACTATTTATATCCAAAACATTCAAGTACCTAGCCAATAGAAACTAGGACTGTCGGAGAATATTGATGCTGTTATTGACCAACCATATTGGCTATGAGTCCACAGGCCCGAAGCAAGCTATCCTACAAACTAAGAAAGCTCGCCTATCAAGCACTACGGCTCTACTCGTCTGTGCTGACAACCATATGACTGTCGGAAATTTTGATGTGGTTAAACAAGGCCGCGTAGCAAATTGGCATCAAGGGCAATTCTTCACTATTGATTTCAGTTCAGTCACTGAATCTGGTCGCTACTACCTACGTTTTGACAACCTGCGTTCAGAAGTATTTGAGATTGGTAGCAACCTATTAATGAACCACACGTTTTCTGATGTGCTTCATTACTTTAAGTCACAACGCTGTGGCGGGATTTTCGACAAAAAAGATCGACAAGCACAAATTCTAGGTACCGACCGATACGTCGATGTCCACGGTGGATGGTATGACGCATCAGGTGATGTCAGTAAGTATTTTAGCCACCTGTCTTATGGTAACTACCTAAACCCACAACAAATTCCGATGGTCGTTTGGAACATGCTAAAAAGCGTACGCTTGACTGGCCATAACCCAGACTTCCCGAAATTCTCCATGACTCGTCTAACGGAAGAGGCTCTGTTCGGTGCCGACTTCTTAGTGCGTATGCAAGACGCTGACGGATACTTCTATATGACGGTATTCGACAAATGGAGCAAAGATATCAACCAACGCGATATCTGCGCTTATGCGACTCAAGAAGGTCATAAATCAACGGACTTACAAGCGGGCTACCGACAAGGTGCAGGTGTTGCTATCGCAGCATTAGCTGCAGCTTCTGAGCTTGAAATCTCTGGCAGCTACTCGAGCCACACATACCTTGAAACGGCTGTTAAGGGTTACTGGCATCTAAAAGAGTACAACCTCCAGTATCTAAACGATGGTGAAGAGAACATCATCGATGAGTATTGCGCCCTACTCGCAGCCAATGAGCTGTATCGCGTAACACAAGACCAGCAATACCTATCAGAAGCAAGAACTTGGGCGACTCGTTTAATCTCTCGTCAGCAATCCGATGATTCATTTGAGCACTTCTGGTCGGCAAACTCTGATGGCTCTCGTCCATACTTTCACGCAGCTGAAGCCGGTCTTCCGGTGATTGCACTATGTGAATACATCAACAACGAAACCGATGCTGAACTAAAAGAACAGGCTCGCACAGTTGTTGAACAAGCTTGTCAGTTCGAAATCAACATCACCGACAAAGTCACCAACCCATTTGGCTATCCAAGACAATACGTAAAATCTATCGATGGTGATAAACGTGATGCCTTCTTCGTCGCTCAACAGAACGAAACCGGTTACTGGTGGCAAGGCGAGAACGCACGCCTTGGCTCACTCGCAACCATGGCTTACCTAGTTCAACCGCACATTAAAGATAGCGAGCTTCAAGAGCGCTTAATCCAGCTTTCACAAAATAGCCTTGATTGGATCTTGGGCCTCAACCCATATCACATGTGCATGCTCGATGGTCATGGCCATAACAACCCAGACTACCTACCTCAGCTTGGTTTCTTCAATGCGAAAGGCGGTATCTGTAATGGCATCACGGCTGGTTTTGAAGATGAACAAGACATTGCGTTCAACCCTCCAGCACAAAAAGATGACATGCTTCAAAACTGGCGCTGGGGCGAACAATGGATCCCTCACGGTGCTTGGTTCCTATTAGCCACAGCGGCACAGTTCAGCTTCCTAGCTCAGCGTAAGGAGCAATAATAATGACTCTTTACTACGTAGGTATTGATGGTGGTGGTACTTCTTGTCGTGCTCGTATTCGTGACGACCAAGGCAAATTGATTGGTGAAGCGAAAAGTGGCAGTGCCAACATCCTTTTGGGTGCTGATGTTGCGATGAGCTCAATTATTGATGCCATTACAAAAGCAGCACAACAAGGGCAACTCAACTCAGACCATTTTTCAAATATGCATGTTGGCCTAGCACTGGCTGGCGCTGAGCAAAAATCAGCATGGTTCGACTTCATGGCTCAACCACACCCTTTCGCAAGCATGACACTAAATACCGACGCTTATGGCGCTTGCATTGGTGCTCACAATGGCCAAAACGGCGCAATCATGATCGGTGGTACGGGTTCTTGCGGTATCTTCCTAAAAGACGGTGAGCAATATGTGGTTGGCGGTCGTGAATTTCCGATTTCAGATCAAGGCGGCGGCGCAGTCATGGGCTTACGTTTGATTCAACAAGTCTTGCTTGCAGAAGACGGTATTCGCAACAAAACCCCGCTGACTCTACATGTGATGAATCACTTTAATAATGATGTGGATGCCATTGTCGAATGGTCAAAAGGTGCTATTCCAAAGGATTACGGTCAATTCTCACCAGTTATTTTTCAACTCGCTAATGAAGGTGACGAACTGGCTATCGAGATGCTCAAGCAAACCGCCGCTGATATCGAAATGTTTGTACTAGCACTGCATCACAAAGGTGCGGACAAGGTATGCCTGATGGGAAGTATCGCAGAGCGAATTCTCAACTGGCTATCACCACCAGTACAGCAATGGATCGTTAAACCTCAATTCGACGCTATCGAAGGCGCATTGATGTTTGCCGGGAAACCAAAACACAACTTGTATCAACAGGCTTAGCAGGGAAGTTATATGAATTATCGCATCGACTTAGCTGTTCTTTCTGAACAAAAAAATAACTGCCGATTTGGCCTTACGGTACATAACTTAAGTGACCTCGACGTAACAGATTGGTCTCTGCACTTTGCATTTGATCGATTCATCCTTCCAGAAAGTTTATCGCAAGGTGAACTGACTCAAGTTGGAAGCTTTTGTTCGTTCAAACCAAGTTCGTCAGTGTTAAAGGCGAACAACCATTACTACCTTGAATTCAGCATTCAAAGCGCCCCATTCCGTTTTTATTCTGACGGTCTAAACGATGCCTTTATCCAAACGCATCACCAAGGCGAAACCTCGGTGCTGCCAGTCGCGATATCACCTATTGTTCTGGCGTCACCATACCGTGAACGCAATCAGATACCTGAAGTGAACGCTGCTGAGGTGGCATTAATTCCTCAGCCGAATCAGTTCGAACTTAAGCAAGGTAGCTTCGCGTTAAATAGTAAATGCAAAATTGAGGTTCAATCTCACCTTGCAGAGAAGGCCAGCGCTTGGTTACAACAAGAGTTACTGATTACGTTCGAGCTAGCGATTTCAACAGAACTCTCACCAGAAGCGAGCGGAGACATTCTACTTCGTAGCAACCCAACTTTAGATGAAGCCGAGTACAAGCTAACAATCACAACTCAACAAGTGGTCGTAGAATCAGGCAGTCAATCAGGCTTCACTCATGCAGTAGCTAGCTTAATCCAATTAGTTCAACAACAAAATGCTGAACGCTTCTCTGTGCCATGTTGCAAAATCGCCGACCAACCTCGTTTCAAATACCGCGGCATGATGTTGGACTGTGCACGTCACTTCCACTCGGTGGAGCAAGTGAAACGTTTAATCAACCAGTTGGCGCACTACAAATTCAACGTTTTTCATTGGCACCTAACCGATGATGAAGGTTGGAGAATTGAGATAAAGAGCCTGCCACAGCTAACAGAAATTGGCGCTTGGCGTGGCCCTGATCATGCACTAGAGCCGCAATATACCCACATTGCGGAAAACTACGGCGGCTTCTACACGCAACAACAAATTCGTGAAGTCATTGAATATGCAGAGCAACGCAGCATCACGGTGATCCCAGAGATCGATATCCCGGGACACTGCCGTGCAGCAATCAAATCACTGCCTGATATGTTGGTAGAGCAAGCAGACACTACTCAATACAAGAGCATTCAGCACTACAACGACAATGTGTTAAATCCAGGTTTACCGGGCACTTACCAGTTCTTAGATGCGGTTATTGAAGAAGTCGCAGAGCTATTCCCTAGCGAATTGATTCACATGGGCGCAGACGAAGTACCACCGGGCGTATGGACTAACAGCCCTGCTGCTCAAGCGTTGATGAAAGAACACCAGTACCAAGACAGCAAAGACCTACAAGGTCACCTATTCCGCTATGCCGAAAACAAGCTTAAGCAACTCGGCAAACGCATGGTCGGCTGGGAAGAAGCACAGCACGGCGACAAAGTGAGTAAAGAGACCATCATCTACTCATGGCTCAGTGAGGAAGCGGCTGTCAATTGCGCTCGCCAAGGCTTTGATGTGGTGTTGCAACCTGCACAGTTTACCTATCTCGACATGACCCAAGATTATGCACCGGAAGAACCGGGCGTAGATTGGGCTGCCGTTATCCCATTAGAACAAGCTTATACCTACGAAGCACTTGCTGAGATATCCGACACCGACCCAATTCGTAAGCGGATCCGCGGAATTCAGTGTGCTCTATGGTGTGAGATCGTCACCAACCAAAAGCGTATGGATTACATGGTATTTCCAAGAATTAGCGCTTTAGCTGAAGGATGTTGGACACATAAAAACAACCGAAACTGGCTAGATTACCTGTCTCGCCTAAAGGGTCACTTACCGCTACTCGACAGACTCAATGTTGACTATCGCAACCCTTGGAAAGCTCAATAAAACAAAACCAAAGCAACACTCACATCGAGCGCTTGCTAACTCAAATTAAGGTGCTCAGTCAGATAAGACTCAGCATCACTATTTAAAAATTAGCTGCATAGATGCAGTTTGTTAAAAAGGAAATGACAATGAAATACGGCTATTTCGATAACGACAATCGCGAATACGTCATCACTCGCCCTGATGTACCAGCACCTTGGACCAACTACCTAGGTACTGAAAAGTTTTGTACCGTGATTTCGCACAATGCGGGCGGTTACTCGTTCTACAACTCTCCGGAATACAACCGTGTTACTAAGTTCCGTCCAAACGGCACCTTTGACCGTCCTGGACACTATGTTTACTTGCGTGATGATGAGACGGGTGATTACTGGTCTATCTCTTGGCAACCAGTGGCCAAGAGCCTAGATGAAGCGAACTACGAGGTTCGTCACGGCCTGTCATACTCAAAGTTCAAATGTGAATACAGCGGCATTACCGCAACCAAGACGCTATTCGTACCTAAGGGTGAAGATGCAGAAGTTTGGGACGTTGTATTAAAGAACAACACTGACAAGCCACGTACTATCAGCACTTTCTCGTTTGTTGAGTTCTCTTTCAGCCATATTCAATCAGACAATCAAAACCATCAGATGTCTTTGTACTCTGCGGGCACGTCTTACCAAGAAGGTGTTCTGGAATACGACCTGTACTACAACACTAACGACTTTGAAGGCTTCTACTACCTAGCTTCAACTTTCTCACCAGACAGCTATGATGGCCAACGTGACAACTTCCTTGGTATGTACCGTGATGAAGCAAATCCAATTGCGGTTGAAAACGGTAAGTGTTCTAACAGCGCTCAAACTTGTTACAACCATTGTGGTTCTCTGCACAAGCAATTTACGATTCAACCCGGTGAAGAAGTTCGCTTTGCGTATGTACTCGGTATCGGTAAAGGCAACGGTGAACGCCTACGTGAGAAGTACCAAGACACAGCAAACGTAGACGCCGCTTTCCAAGGCATCAAAGATCACTGGGACGAGCGTTGCAACAAATTCCAAGTTAAGTCGCCAAACGAAGGCTTAGACACAATGATCAACACGTGGACGCTATACCAAGCGGAAACCTGTGTGGTTTGGTCACGCTTTGCATCATTCATCGAAGTTGGCGGTCGTACTGGTCTTGGTTACCGTGATACGGCTCAAGATGCTATTTCAGTACCCCATGCCAACCCACAAATGACCAAGAAACGTATTATCGACCTGCTTCGCGGCCAAGTGAAAGCGGGCTACGGTCTACACTTGTTCGATCCTGACTGGTTCGATCCAGAGAAAGCCGACGTTGAGCCATCAAAATCACCAACAGTTGTTCCAACACCGTCAGATGACGACAAGATCCACGGCATTGAAGATACATGTTCTGATGATCACCTATGGATCGTTCCAACCATCATCAAGTACGTGATGGAAACCGGTGAGCACGACTTCTTCGATGAAGTGATTCCATACGCAGACGGTGGCGAGGCGACAGTTTATGAACACATGAAAGCGGCACTGAACTTCTCTGCTGAATACGTGGGTCAAACGGGTATCTGTAAAGGCCTTCGTGCTGACTGGAATGACTGTTTGAACCTAGGTGGTGGTGAATCTTCAATGGTTTCATTCCTACACTTCTGGGCGCTACAAGAATTCCTAGATCTTGCTAAGTTCCGCAATAACGATGCTGACGTTGCGAAATACACTGAAATGGCTGCTAACGTTCGCGAGGCGTGTGAAACGCACCTTTGGGATGACGAGGGTGGCTGGTACATCCGTGGTCTGACTAAAAATGGCGACAAGATCGGTACCGCTCAACAAGCTGAAGGTCGTGTGCACCTTGAGTCAAACACGCTCGCGGTTTTATCTGGTGCTGTTTCTCAAGAACGTGGCGAGAAAGCGATGGACGCTGTTGATGAGAACCTTTTCTCTGAATACGGCCTACACCTAAACTCTCCTTCATTCGCAACACCAAACGATGATATCGGCTTCGTAACTCGCGTTTACCAAGGTGTAAAAGAGAACGGTGCAATCTTCTCTCACCCTAACCCATGGGCTTGGGTAGCAGAAGCGAAACTAGGTCGTGGTGACCGTGCTATGAAATTCTACGACGCACTGAACCCGTACAACCAAAACGACATGATTGAAACACGTTACGCAGAACCATACTCGTACGTGCAGTTCATCATGGGTAAAGATCACCAAGACCACGGCCGTGCAAACCACCCTTGGTTAACGGGTACGTCGGGTTGGGCTTACTTCGCGGTAACCAACTTCATTCTTGGTGTTCGTACAGGCTTTGAAGGCTTAACGGTTGATCCTTGTATCCCGACTGATTGGCCAGAGTTCGAGGTTACTCGTCAATGGCGTGGCGCAACTTACAACATCACAGTGCAAAACCCGAATGCAGTAAGCAAAGGCGTTGCCTCTATCACTATTAATGGTGAGTCAGTTGAAGGCGTAATCCCAGTACAAGCAGAAGGTAGCGTGAACGATGTTGTCGTTGTTCTAGGCTAGTCACGCAATTTAACGAACAGCTCTTGTCTCAAGTCTTTACAGGCTTGAGACAATGAGACTAAAAGGATTTTCTAATGATTAAATTTGGTACAGGTGGCTGGCGCGCTTTCATTGGTGAGGAGTTCACTAGAGAAAACGTCCGTTTGGTAGCGCAAGCACTCGCTAACATCATCAACAACGAAGATGCAGCCAAGAATGGGTTTGTGATCGGCTATGACCGTCGTTTCCTTTCCGATAAAGCCGCATGTTGGTTTGCAGAAGTACTTGCGGCGAACAACATCAAAGTAAGCTTCATCGATAAGTTTGTTCCAACACCTATCGTGATGTTCCAAGCAAAAGAGATGGGATGCACCTACTCGGCGTGTATTACCGCCTCTCACAACCCAGCCGATTACAATGGCATCAAGGTATTCATTGAAGGTGGCCGTGATGCTGATGAGATCATCACAGAGAAGATCGAACAGCAAATCGCAACACTGACCAACGAAGATATTATTCGTGTCGATTTCGAGCAAGCGTTGAATGACAAAGAGATCGAAATCATCAACCCGATGAACGACTTTGTTGATTCAATCATCAACTTCATCGATATCGATTCGATCAAGAAAGCTAACCTACGTGTACTGATTGACCCAATGTTTGGCGTTGCAAAAAATGCTCTGCAAACCGTGCTGATTAACGGTCGCTGTGATGTCGACGTCATCAACGATGGCAAAAACCCAGATTTTGGTGGCTTAATGCCGTCGCCAAATGCTGCAACGCTGTATCGCTTGAAGCACTTAGTTGCAGCAGAAGGCTATGACATTGGTATTGGTACTGATGGCGATGCTGACCGTTTGGGAATCATCGATGAGAAAGGTCACTTCATTCACCCTAACGAAGTGCTACTCCTACTTTACTACTACTTGCTGGAATACAAAGGCTGGAAGGGCTCTGTCGTTCGTAACATCGCAACCACACACCTACTGGATAAAGTGGCGGCAGATCATGGTGAGAAGAGCTTTGAGGTTCCTGTAGGCTTTAAGCATATCAGCTCACAAATGGAGGCCGATGACTCTCTGATTGGTGGCGAAAGTTCAGGTGGTTTAACCATTCGTGGTCACATCAAAGGTAAGGATGGCGTATTTGCTTCAAGCTTACTGGTTGAGATGATCAGTGTGACAGGCAAGAAGCTGTCTGAATTACTTGATGAGATTTACTCTAAATATGGCTATGCCTACACCGCAGAAGGCGATTATAAGTTTAAACCTTCAGAGAAAGAAGCGCTCTACACTAAGATCTACGTCGAGAAGCAACTGCCTGAATTTGAATACGAAATTGAAAGAGTCAGCTATGAAGATGGTGCCAAGGTGTACTTCAAGAATGGCGGCTGGGTCATTGCTCGCTTCTCAGGAACAGAGCCGTTACTACGAATCTTCGCAGAAATGGAAGATAAAGACACTGCAGAACGTGTTCTTCAAAAAGTGAAAGACTTCCTCTCTCTATAGGCTTATAGAGTGCAGCAGTTTTGTATGGGACTTAACAAATCACTGCCTTGTTAAAGCCTATAAGTGAAGAACTCTTGCCCAGTACTTTGATTAAAGTGCTGGGCTTTTTTATCGCGATTCTTGTAACGATTAGTATCGCGTTATATCTCTTTAAAAAGCCAATACGCCTTTGGTATCGACTTTTACGTTGACCGGCATACCCACTTCAAGTGCTTCTGACGAGGTTGCTAATAACTTCTGACCATGCGCTTCGATTACATAACGACAGTGATCGCCCATAAATTGCTGCTCTAGCACTGAAATAGCGCTATTTTGCTCGTAACTTGCTTGGATATGCTGGGGCCTTAGCAGAAGCTCACACGTATTACCGAACTCAATCTCCGTTTGCGGTTTGGCTTCAACCATACCCAAACTGGTTTCAAATTCATGCTCCGAAATACGCTGTGCATTAAGGTAGCTACCGCCGCCCAAAAAGTCTGCAACGAACTTACTTGAAGGATGGAAATACAACTCAGATGCCGAACCATATTGTTCAATCACACCGTGGTTCATTACTGCCATTTTATCTGCAAATGCGAACGCTTCTTCACGGCTGTGAGTTACGAAGATAGCTGTAACACCCTGCTTCTTAAAGATCTTACGAATCTGAGAAATCAGTTCATGGCGAACCTGAGTATCGATATTTGAGAATGGTTCATCTAACAGCAGTAAATCAGGCTTGTACGCCAAAGAACGAGCAATCGCGACACGCTGCTGTTGACCACCTGAAAGTTGATGTGGGTAGCGGTCACCGAACTCACCTAAGTGAACCAGCTCCAGCATCTCTTGAACTTTGTCTTTCTTTTGCTGCTCAGAAAGGTCTTTCAAGCCAAAGCCGACATTCTGGTTTACCGTCAGATGCGGAAACAGGGCGTAATCTTGGAAAATCATACCAATGTTACGCTGCTCTGGTGGCAACCAATTCTCGCCATCATCAATGGTTTGACAGTTCAAACTCATCACACCGCTACTTAATGGAAGTAAGCCTGCAATCGCCTTCAGTAAGGTCGTTTTACCGCAGCCACTCGCACCAAGAAGACAAACAATTTCACCATGCTCAACTTCTAACGAGAGCGCTTCCAAAATGGTTTGCGACTCATACTTACAAGTCAGATCTTTAATTGATAATGCACAACTCATTAGTTTTTCTGCTCCAAGGAACGGTTTACGATGATCAGAGGAATTAAACCCACCAACACCAATAATACAGCAGGCATCGCCGCCAATTCTAGGTGCTCATCTGAGGCATAGTTATAAACATAAGTCGCCAATGTCTCGAAGTTGAAAGGACGCAGCAGCAATGCCGCATTCAACTCTTTCATTGATTCGATAAACACCAGTAAGCCAGCGATCAATGCGCCACGTTTAATCAAAGGTAAATGAACACGACGTAACATCTGGTTGGTATTGCAGCCCATGGTTTTAGAAGCCATATCCAATGAAGGGGATACTTTGCTCAAGCTGCTTTCAATACTGCCAATTGCCACTGCTGAGAAACGTACGACCATGGCAAAGATTAGCGCGAACATGGAGCCAGAGAAGATCAAACCAGGTCGCCCCCACTCCATCACTTTCGCAATGTCATTGACCGAGTGATCCATGAACAAAACAGGTACCATCACACCAATCGCTAACACGGTGCCTGGGACGGCATAGCCCATCGAAGCGAGGCGCATATAAGCCTGATTCTTCTTACTCGGACTAACGCGTTGGTTAAAGTTAACAATCATCGCGATAATCACGCCAATAATCGCAGCAGCTACCGAAACGTAAAGGCTGTTGATGGCATATTCTCTGAATTCAGGGGTCCAGCTTTGAGCAAAATATTTGTAGGCGTAAATAATGAGCTGGCCAAGAGGCAATAAGAACGCAACGCAAACTAATCCCCAGCACCAGAATAGTGCCAGCCATTTTTTCCAACCAGAAAGGTCGTAACGAAAATCTTCGCGGCTGCTGAACTGATTCTGGAATAGCTTCTGCTTACGGCGACTGTATCGCTCTGAGCTCAACAGTAGGATCACGATAACCAGCATGATTGCCGATATTTTCGCAGCTGCCGTTAAGCTTGAGTAGCCTAGCCAAGTATCATAAACCGCAGTCGTTAAAGTATTTACCGCAAAGTAACTCACGGTACCAAAGTCACCGATGGTCTCCATAGCAACAAGCGATAAACCGACCGCCATTGATGGACGAACAAGTGGTAAGGAGATACGACGGAAGCTTTCCCAAGGCGAGCATTTTAGCAAACGAGCAGATTGTAATAAGGAGACGTTTTGCTCCATAAATGCCGCGCGGCACAGCAAATAAACATAAGGATAGAGAACGAGAGACAGAACAATAATAGCGCCGGATAAGGTTCTAATATCTGGGAACCAATACTCACCGGGTCCCCACCCAGTAAGATCTCGCAGTAGAACCTGAACAGGGCCGGCAAAGTCGAACCAATCGGTAAAGATATAGCCAACAATATAGCCTGGCATTGCTAATGGCAGGACGAGTGCCCACTGCAAAACACGCTCTCCCGGAACACGGCACATTGCCATAACCCAAGCCGACGGAATACCAAAAACTAAAGACAGGAACATGGTTCCTATGACTAAAACCACCGTATTGTAGGCATAGGTAGGCATCACTGTGGACATCAGATGAGAAAATAGCTCATCTGTTTCTCCAACAGCCGTCGTAAAAATCGCTAAGATCGGTAAGACCAGTAATACAGCAATAATGCCGCTACTGGTGTTCCATAAATAATTCTTTTCTTTCATCGCCTAACTACAACGAGGCTTAATGAAACACAAATGCATTTGCAAATACATCTCATATCCTTTTAATGGTGGGGTTATTTATACCCATATACTCTAATGACTTCAAGGTGAGATGCTAATAACTCAAGGGATCAACGGGGTGCTTTGTATCAAAAAGTGATTTTCCAATAACAAACAACCCCAAGTAGCCAAAATGGCGACTTGAGGTTGTCATTTTACTTAGGCCGAAGCCTACCGTAATAAATTATAGATCGAACTTAACTTCGTCTAATAGCTTGATTGCAGCCGCGTGGTGGTTTGCAATTTCGTCTAGAGAAATAGTATCCGCTTTGAACTCGCCCCATGAAGCAACAAGCTCAGAAGGTTTAACGTCTGCTTTCACTGGGTATTCGTAGTTCACTTCTGCGTACATGCTTTGTGCTGTGTCACCAGATAGGAATTCCATCAGCTTAACGGCATTCTCTTCATTTGGAGAGTATTTAGCCATTGCCATACCAGAGATGTTTACGTGAGTACCTGTAGTCTCTTGGTTAGGGAAGTTAATGTAAACAGAGTCAGCCCAAGCTTTTTGCTCTTTATCATTAACCATCTTACCTAGGTAGTAGCTGTTACCAAGAGCAACATCACATAGACCTTCTTTAATCGCTTTAACTTGCGCGCGGTCGTTACCTTGAGGCTTACGTGCTAGGTTTGCTTTTACGCCTTCTAGCCATTCTTTCGTTTCAGCTTCACCTTTGTGAGCAATCATCGAAGATACTAGAGAAACATTGTATGGGTGCTTACCACTACGAGTACAGATTTTGCCTTTAAATTCAGGCTTAGTTAGATCTTCGTAAGTGAACTCTTCACCTAGACGACCAACACGGTCACGTGAAGAATAAACGCTACGTGTACGAGTTGTTAGAGCGAACCACTCGTTATCTGTATCTTGGTATTGAGCTGGGATGTTCTTTTCAAGTACATCGCTCTCTACAGATTGAACTAGACCTTGTTTAGTTAGCTCAGATAGACGGCTGATATCTACAGTTAAGACAACGTCAGCTGGGCTGTATTCACCCTCTTGAGCTAACTTCTCTGCTAAACCTTTTTTAGCAAACTTAACGTTTACTTTAATACCAGTCTCTTTTGTGAACTCTTTGAACATTGGCTCAACAAGGAAAGGTTGACGGTAAGAGTATACGTTTACTTCTTCCGCAGCCATTGCTGTCGGGGCAATTACACCACACGCTAGAGCTGAAAGTGTTAGCAGTTTCTTCATTGTAAAATCCTTTATATCGAAATGATAATGTCTATCAGTTGCGTTATTATATTCATCATTAACATAATTACAATGACGACCAACAAAAAATCCGTCTACTCAGACCATTCAAACTCTCACTTTTGTAACAAACCATTTCAACTTTGTGTCTTGTCGTTCCCCTTAAACAATGAGCCTAACTTCAACGTTCGTGTTTATATATTGTGCAACCGTAAATACAACAAAGCCCCGCAACAAGAGTTGCGGGGCTTTCTTTGTCCAACCTAACCCATTCAGATTAGGCGACGACTGTTGATTATTTTACTGATACAAACTCAGGGTAAGCGCCGACACCACAATCGTGCATGTCCATACCTTCAAGTTCTTCATCTTCCGTTACTCGGATACCGATTGTTGCTTTAAGCACCGCCCATACTGCTAGGCTAGCACCGAATACCCATGCAAAGATGACTGCTGCACCCATTAGCTGAGCACCAAACGTTGCATCAGCGTTGCTTAGTGGCACAGCCATTAGACCGAAGAAACCACATACACCGTGTACAGAGATAGCACCTACTGGATCATCAATCTTAGCTTTGTCTAGAGCGATGATGCTGAATACAACCAATGCACCAGATACCGAACCAATCGCTACAGCAAATAGAGGTGATGGTGATAGAGGGTCTGCAGTGATTGCTACTAGGCCAGCTAACGCGCCGTTAAGAATCATTGTTAGGTCTGCTTTACCCCAAGTTGTTTTACATACTAGTAGTGCTGCAATTGCGCCTGCTGCTGCTGCTGCGTTGGTGTTAAGGAAGATTTGACCTACTGCTGTTGCGTTCTCAAAATCCGAAACCATCAGTTGAGAACCGCCGTTGAAACCGAACCAACCGAACCAAAGGATAAATGTACCTAGCGTTGCAAGTGGCATGTTTGAACCAGGAATCGGGTAGATTTCACCGTTCTTACCGTATTTACCTTTACGAGCACCGAGTAGTAGAACACCAGCTAACGCTGCTGCTGCACCAGCCATGTGTACGATACCTGAACCTGCGAAGTCACTGAAACCCGCTTCTGATAGGAAACCACCGCCCCAAGTCCAATAACCTTCAACAGGGTAAATGAACGCTGTTAGTACTACAGAGAAGATTAGGAATGACCAAAGCTTCATACGCTCAGCAACCGCACCAGATACTACAGACATTGCTGTTGCAACGAATACTACCTGGAAGAAGAAGTCTGATTCTAGAGAGTGATCTGCGCCTTCACCTTGTGTACCAATTAGAGTACCAAATGATGGCAACCAACCGCCTTCACCGTTGTCGACATACATGATGTTGTAACCAACCACTAAGAAAGCTGTACAAGCAATTGCGTACAAACAGATGTTCTTAGTTAAAATTTCTGTGGTGTTCTTTGAACGAACTAGGCCAGCTTCTAACATCGCGAAGCCTGCTGCCATCCACATTACCAACGCACCTGAAATGAGGAAGAAAAAAGTGTCTAGTGCGTAACGTAGTTCCGTTACTGTTGTTGTAAGTTCCATATTAAAGTCTCCAGTCCTTGTAATTCTTTAAAGTGCTTCAGCATCCATTTCACCAGTACGAATTCGTACGGCTTGGCTTAGGTCATACACAAAAATTTTGCCGTCGCCGATTTTTCCGGTGTGTGCCGCTTGGCTAATCGCTTCAACAACTCGGTCAACATTCTCAGCTTGGGTAGCAATCTCTAGCTTCACCTTTGGTAGGAAATCCACTTGGTACTCTGCACCACGATACAATTCAGTGTGTCCCTTCTGACGACCAAAGCCTTTCACTTCAGAAACAGTCATACCTTCAATACCCACATCAGAGAGCGCTTCGCGTACATCGTCTAATTTGAATGGCTTAACAATGGCATTTATTAATTTCATATTCGTTCCTTAAATTCTTACTTAATCCGTTAATTCTCTTATTACAATCCAAGTAGCGTGCCAAAAAGTTAAGTGCTTGATTTTAAATAAGATGAAGATAATAAGGTCGTAATAACGAAAAAGGCCGCACCAACATGGTGCAGCCTTTTCACTATCTTAATGCGCGATGCTCTTATTGCTCCAGTTTTGGGCAACGGAGCCTTCAAAGCTCTGAATGACTAACAAATAGGTCTTAGGACTAGTAACCTAAAAAATCCATCCAGCGTTCGATGAGCAGTTCGAAATCGTCGATTCCACAGCTTGCTTGGCTTTCACAGTTATAGAAGTCGAACTCACTGCCCTCTTCCATCTCTTGCTCATGCGCTAACACGTTTTCTTGAATCGTTACTTCGTCTTCATTAATCGCAAGGCTAATCTCTTTGCCAAGCAACGTCACTTCATTGCTCAAGTCCTGTCGAGATTGCTCAATCAACGCCATCACATGATCTAATTTTTGCTTATCTTTACCGATCTCTTCTTGAAGCCAACGGCCAACAATCTCATGGCCCATGCTGCATTTCACATAGTATTCACCCATTAGAGTGTTTCTAGTAAATTCAAACTCCATAACTCAACCTATACTGCATTAATACTCAAGCGATACTATTTCTGAGTATACCATTGTCTTGTCAGAAACGAGCGTATTGACGAATTTATCGTTACGATCCAACCTACACAGTCAATGAAGAGGAGGGCTCTATGCAGTTGAACGAAATGATTGCCAAACAAATTGTCGAACGAACCATGAAGATCATCCCACACTCGATTAATGTGATGGATAATAAAGGTCGCATTATTGGATCCAGTGATCCTACTCGCTTATACCAAAAACATGAAGGAGCGGTACTTGCCATCAACGAATCACGAGTCGTTAATATTGACGAAGCCACTGCCGAACACCTAAAAGGGGTTAAGCCTGGAGTTAATTTACCGATTCTATTTCAGGATAATGTCATTGGGGCGATTGGGGTTTCTGGGACACTGCAGCAAGTTCATCATTTTGGTGAGCTGGTGAAGATGACCGCTGAGCTTATTGTTGAACAAGCTGTACTTATGTCTCAAGTAGAATGGAATAAGAGGCATCGTGAAGAATTGGTATTGCAATTAATCCGAGGTAGCACGCTTAATGACATGCAACTGCAATCCATCGCACAGCGTCTGGATCTCGACCTTGCACAACCGCGGATTGCCGCCATCGTCAAGGTGTTACCGATAGGAGACACTGCGCCTTCATTGGAAAACTTACAGCAATTAGTACATTTACTTGAATATCCCGAGCGCGATAATTTAGTCGGTATCTTGTCTGTTTCACAAAACGAAGTGGTGGTACTCAAGCCTATAACCCTGATAGGGAACAGCTGGTCCAAGGATGCAGAAGCCAAGCGCGTGAAATTGCTACTCAAAAGAATAAAGAAAGAAGCTAAGTTTCAAATCAAGATTGCGCTTGGGGATTACTTTACCGGACTTTCTGGTTTAGCACGCTCATATGATACCGCTGAGCTCACTATGCGCAGTGTCGGTAACCGCCCCGGAGACATGTTTTTCTATCAAGACTATCGACTGCCGGCCATTATGAGTAGCCTGTTACAAGATCCATGGATTCGTGAGCAACTGGAGCAGTCTTACCTACATCTTCAACAACAGGACAGTAAAGGGATACTGATCAAAACTTTGAAGACATATTTAAAGCAGAACTGTGATTCAGCTCTCACCTGTAACGAACTACATATCCATCGCAATACGCTACGCTATCGAACAGACAAGATAAACCAAATAACATCATTAAATATCAACAATATAGACGATCTATTTCAACTCTACATTGCAATAAATCTATTCCACTGGTCGAGCTAAAAAATGTGCAACTGCACAATTTAAAAGGACCGATTTGAGCACTTATTTGTAGAGAATGACAAAGACTTACCAACCCTATATCTTTATATTTGCCGAAAATGACACATCGTTATCTGGGAAATAGAACATGATTGAAGTTTCAACTCTTGGCGCACTTTCAGCATTGATTGTTGCTATCGCGCTCATCCTTAAAAAAGTGCCACCCACCTACGGCATGATCATCGGTGCTTTGGTTGGCGGCGTGGTTGGCGGCGTTTCTCTCACCGAAACCGTTGAGTTAATGATAGGTGGTGCCCAAGGGATCGTCACTTCAGTGATGCGAATTCTCGCCGCTGGTGTGTTGGCCGGCGTACTAATTGAATCAGGGGCGGCTACCTCGATTGCAGAATCCATCATCAAAAAAGTAGGCGAAACTCGCGCCTTACTTGCTCTTGCCATTGCGACCATGATTTTAACCGCTGTTGGCGTTTTCGTTGATGTGGCCGTTATCACGGTTTCTCCTATTGCACTGGCTATTGCTCGCCGCGCAGACCTTTCTAAAACCGCGATCCTTTTGGCGATGGTGGGCGGTGGTAAAGCAGGTAATGTCATGTCGCCTAACCCAAATGCCATTGCGGCGGCTGATGCGTTCAATGTTCCGTTAACCTCTGTGATGGCTGCAGGCGTGATTCCGGGTCTATTTGGGCTGCTTTTCGCCTACTTCTTGGCAAAGCGCCTCGTCAATAAAGGTTCAAAAGTAGCGGAAAGTGAAGTGGTCAAAGCGGATCAAAGTTCACTGCCAAGCTTTTCTTCTTCAATCGTTGCACCGTTAGTGGCTATTGCCCTACTCGCGCTGCGACCACTCGCTGATATCAATGTTGATCCTCTAATTGCATTACCCTTGGGTGGATTGCTGGGTGCACTGGCTATGGGTCGCTTCAAACAAGCCAATAGCTTTGCGGTTTCAGGCTTGTCTCGTATGGCACCGGTTGCTGTAATGCTACTGGGCACAGGAACCATTGCAGGCATCATTGCTAACTCAGGACTAAAAGCTGATCTGATTGAAGTGCTGACGATGTCTGGGCTGCCTTCTTACTTACTTGCTCCGTTTTCTGGCGCACTGATGGCACTATCAACCGCATCGACAACTGCCGGAACAGTAGTGGCATCGAATGTATTTGCCAGCACCATTCTTGAGCTAGGTGTTCCAGCTCTCGCAGGCGCAGCAATGATCCACTCTGGTGCGACAGTACTTGACCATATGCCACATGGTAGCTTCTTCCATGCCACGGGTGGTGCGGTACATATGAGTATTCATGAACGTCTAAAACTCATCCCTTATGAGTCAGCGGTCGGTCTTGTTATCGCCTTCGTCTCAGTAATGATCTTCGGTGTATTTGGTCTGTTTGTTTAAGTTTAAAGGTATCAAAATGAAAATTGTAATTGCTCCTGACTCATATAAAGAAAGCCTATCAGCAATGGGCGTTGCTCAAGCGATTGAAGATGGCTTTAAACAGCTAATACCAAACGCCGAATACGTAAAATTACCAATGGCTGATGGTGGTGAAGGCACAGTACAATCTCTGGTGGATGCGACCAATGGCTCTATCATCCAACATCCAGTGATTGGTCCATTAGGTGAAATTGTCGAAGGCTTCTACGGTATGTTCGGTGACGGTAAAACTGCCATTATTGAAATGGCGGCCGCTTCCGGCCTAGATTTAGTCTCTCCAGAACAACGTAATCCACTAAAAACCACTACCTATGGTACGGGTGAGTTGATCAAAGCCGTATTAGATAAAGGTGTTGAGCATATTATTATTGGCATTGGTGGTAGTGCGACCAATGATGGTGGCTTAGGAATGGCTCAAGCGCTAGGCATTCGTATGCTAGATGCAGAGGGTCACGAGCTGGTGTTTGGTGGTGGTGAACTGTCAAAACTGACAACCATTGATCTCACCAACCTCGACCCACGCCTACAAAACGTACGCTTAGAGGTCGCTTGTGATGTCGATAATCCATTATGCGGACCAAAAGGGGCATCACAGGTATTCGGTCCGCAAAAAGGCGCAACACCAGAAATGGTTGAGCTGTTAGATGCTAACCTTGCTCATTATGCCAGTATCATGAAAAACCAGTTAGGCGTCGATGTCATTGATCTCCCTGGTGCTGGCGCGGCAGGCGGTCTAGGCGCGGCACTTGTTGGCCTGTTAAATGCGGAGCTTCGCCCTGGTATTAACATCGTAATGGACGCCGTCAATTTAGATGAAATAGTCTCAGATGCTGATCTTGTGATTACAGGAGAGGGGCGCATTGATAGCCAAACCATTCATGGCAAAACACCGATTGGTGTCGCTCGCACAGCCAAAAAACATAAACTGCCTGTCATCGGTATTGCCGGCTGTCTAGCCAGTGATTGTGGTGTGGTTCATGAGCATGGTATCGACGCGGTATTTGCGGTAGTGAACCGTTCAGTAGACTTGCCGACAGCTTTGGCTGAAGCGGCTGAAAATATTGAACTTACTGCTCGCAATGTTGCAGCAATGTATACGATTAAGCACTAATCGAGCTCTCTGTAAGCTAAAAGCAATTTTCGCTGTATGCTAAAAGCAATTAAGGCCGCTATTCACAGCGGCCTTAATTATATTTACAACAAAATCAGACGTTACGCAGGCTCTTGGAAGATAACCGTGTCTGCTTTTTCCGTGTACTGACCCATTTTATGGAAGTTCAGGTAACGGTATGTATCAGCAGCCGTTGCATTAATCTTCTCAGCGTACTCTAAGTACTCTTCTTTCGTTGGGATGCGACCTAGAATCGCGCCAACAGCAGAAAGCTCAGCAGAAGCCAGATAAACGTTCGCGCCATTACCTAAGCGGTTCGGGAAGTTACGCGTTGACGTCGACATAACCGTCGAAGCATCAGCAACACGAGCTTGGTTACCCATACATAGTGAACAGCCAGGAGTTTCGATACGTACCCCAGCACGACCGAAGATGCCGTAGTAGCCTTCTTCTGTCAGTTGGTCTTTATCCATCTTCGTTGGCGGAGCAACCCATAGGCGAGTGTTTAGAGAACCATTGAACTCTTCAAGCATCTTACCAGCGGCACGGAAGTGGCCGATGTTGGTCATACAAGAACCGATGAACACTTCTTGAATCTCTGTGCCTTGAACGTCAGATAGAAGACGAGCATCATCTGGATCGTTTGGTGCACATAGGATTGGTTGATCGATATCAGCAAGGTCAATCTCGATAACGTGCGCGTATTCCGCATCTGAATCAGCAGACAGCAACTCAGGGTTAGCTAGCCACTCTTCCATTGCTGTAATACGACGCTCAATCGTACGAACATCACCGTAACCTTCAGCGATCATCCACTTCAGCATCACGATGTTCGAGTTCAAGTACTCAGAGATAGACTCTTCAGAAAGCTTAACGGTACAACCTGCAGCAGAACGCTCAGCAGATGCATCAGAAAGCTCAAATGCTTGCTCAACAGATAAGTGCTCAACACCTTCAATTTCTAGTACACGACCAGAGAATTCGTTGATCTTACCGGCTTTCTCTACCGTTAGTAGGCCTTGCTTGATGCCGTAAAGAGGAATGGCATGTACTAGGTCACGTAGCGTGATACCCGGTTGCATTTCACCTTTAAAGCGAACCAAGATAGATTCAGGCATATCAAGAGGCATAACGCCTGTTGCTGCAGCAAATGCTACCAAGCCAGAACCCGCAGGGAATGAAATACCTAGAGGGAAACGAGTATGCGAGTCACCACCTGTACCTACAGTATCAGGAAGAAGCATACGGTTTAGCCATGAGTGGATAACGCCATCACCCGGACGAAGTGAAACACCCGCACGATTCATGATGAAATCAGGTAGCGTATGGTGAGTGTTTACATCGACTGGTTTAGGGTATGCCGATGTGTGACAGAAAGACTGCATTACAAGGTCTGCAGAGAAGCCAAGACACGCCAGATCTTTAAGCTCATCACGAGTCATAGGACCGGTCGTATCTTGAGAACCGACTGTCGTCATTTTAGGTTCACAGTACTGACCAGCACGAACACCTTCAACGCCACATGCTTTACCAACCATCTTCTGAGCTAGCGTGTAGCCTTTATCAGATGCAGATGGATCGATTGGTTTAGCAAACAGATCCGTTTCAGCTAGACCTAGAGCGTCACGAGCACGACCCGTTAGACCACGACCGATGATCAGTGGAATACGGCCACCAGCACGCACTTCATCAAGAAGTACTTTGCTTAGCTCAAAGTTTGAAATCACAGAACCGTTCTTGTGAACAACACCTTCGTACGGGTAGATATCAATGATATCGCCCATGTTCATGTCTTGTACGTTCAGTTCAATGGGTAGTGCGCCTGAATCTTCCATTGTGTTGTAGAAGATTGGTGCAATTTTACCACCAAGACAAACACCGCCAGTACGCTTGTTTGGTACGAATGGGATATCTTCACCCATGAACCAAAGTACTGAGTTTGTTGCCGATTTACGTGAAGAACCTGTACCAACAACATCACCAACGTAAGCCAGTGGAATGCCATCTTTTTGCATTTCTTCAATTTGTTTGATTGGACCAACGCTACCCTGTTCATCAGGAGTAATGCCATCACGTTCCATCTTCAGCATCGCTTTCGCGTGTACTGGGATGTCAGGACGTGACCATGCATCAGGCGCTGGAGATAGGTCATCGGTGTTCGTTTCACCAGTGACTTTAAATACTTTTACTGTGATTTTTTCTGCTACTTTATCTTTCGCTGTAAACCATTCAGCATCAGCCCAAGATTGAAGTACTTGTTGTGCAGCAGCATTGCCAGCTTTCGCTTTCTCTTCTACGTCATAGAACGCATCGAACATCAGTAGAGTATGAGATAGCGCTTTAACAGCGATTGGAGCAAGCTCAGCATCGTCTAGTAGAGATACTAGAGATTCGATGTTGTAACCGCCTTGCATGGTACCAAGCAGTTCTGCAGCTTTTGCTTTGCTTACTAGTGGCGAAGCTACTTCACCTTTAGTGATAGCCGTAAGGAAGCCAGCTTTTACGTAAGCAGCTTCATCTACACCCGGTGGAATGCGATTTTCTAGTAGGTCAAGAATGATTTCTTCTTCACCTTGAGGTGGATTCTTCAGAAGTTCAACTAGGCCAGCTACCTGCTCAGCATCTAGTGGTTTTGGAACAACTCCTTCGGCAGCACGTTCTTCGACGTGTTTACGGTAGGCTTCAAGCACGACTTTTTTCCTCTCATTGCGGTTCACTTCTTCCCTTCATAATTGTTAGTAAAATAAAGAAGTGAACATCCTTGGAAACTTGGCTCTCCATTGCCATTTTTGTCATTCAATTTGTATTGATGAGCGGCGTCATAGAGGCCAAACTGTGGGCGGTAGAATAGCAAATTTAACGTTAAATTAAAATCTTATCATTTTGACCAACATAGCAAGTTAAGACGAAAGTCCCACTATTTTTGCCTAATTACGCACTTAAATGGCGACTCTGCGCATGATTATTTGTAGGACGTACCTACAATCAGATACACCGAATCGAAATTATCTTCGGTTCGGCCATAAGCTAAAATGATCGGCCCGATTGGAGAATCAACACCCGCGAAAACAGAACCCGCGGTGTACATTGGCGCTTCATCAATACTCAAATCATTGTTCGACCAAACACCACCATGCTCAATGGATGCGCCCACGTAGAATGGTGATTTAAAAAGGCCGAAGTCATTTTCAAACCACTTATAACGATAAATAAGGCTGGTGTAAGCCAAGTTCTGACCAATCATACTATTCCTTGGAATACCTGACAGGTTTAAGAAGCCACCAAGCTCTTTGGGATCAATAGGGAAAATCGAATTTTTGCTCTCTACAATACCGTAATCCAGCTTTGCGACTAAAGTATGCTTCTCAATACTCTTTGCTGCCATGAAATTGGCCGAAAACTCATAAACCGTATCACTCTCAGACGTTAAATCCGATTCACCAAGAGAGCTGTCATTATCAAAATCATCATGAGAAACGAGGTACTCTAAATCGACAAAGTAACCCTTGGTCGGTAAGCTGAAATTATCCAAAGTATCCAGTCGGTAACCCATGAAGCCACCAATACGCTTGTAGCCACCACTGCCCAATGAAGGTAACGAAGAAACCTCAACATCCCCATCTGTATAACGAACACCAAATGTCAGCTCCTGCCACAAGGTTGGTTGATAGCCTAATGCCAATTCACCGACATATTCACTATACGTCATAGGGAGATAATCTTTCGTTACGTCCAGTGTCGGTTCTTCAATATCATCAATATCTGCGGGTAGGTTTCTGTTCTCTTTGCTGTAAACAACCGATGCCGAAGTAAACAGCTTTTGACTCGAAAAGAATGGCGAGTAAAGTTCCGCTTCAATTCGCTTGTCCGTTCCCATCTCGATATTGGTTCTTAGCTCTGCACCATGCTTATTAATATCAGTAAAGTTGGCTGAGACACCGAGCGAGTATTGGCTTGTAGTAGAGAAATCATCTTCAAGAAAGAATCGAAAGTTGAGGTAGTTTGGCCCCCAAGATTTTTCGTTCACATCGACCAGCAGTTGCTCCTCGCCATCTACCGTGTCAAATTCATAAGTCACCAACTCGAATCTATCTAGCGCATAGAGGTCTTGTACTTTAGATTCAATTTCACTGGTCTTCAGAATCTCACCTGAATCAAGGTTTAAACGGTTTTCGATCAGCTTATCGGAATAGTGGGTATTGTTATTGATAACAACTCGGTCAACGACGGTCTTATCGCCGTGTTTTAGCTGTCTGCGCGCTTTTTGTTTGTCCTCGATATAATGCTGATAATCGGCATTTGAGAGCGATAGCTTAGAAAGTTCATCAGTATGCTGCTTAGCAGCTTCATAGCCCGCGAGGAAAGCCGATGGCATTTTATCAAATTCTGTCGTCTCCATTTCCCCAACATCTGGGCGCAGGAAGACATCATCGTCTGTTAAAGTTTCAGCTTGCTCTTGGGTGCTGCGTTGAACAAGATAATTAGAGAGTTGGTCAGCTGCGGCTAGAAAATTCGTGAAATCATCTTTGCCTTTGTAGTTGGTACTGATATCCACCGCAATGACGATGTCTGCACCCATCGCTCTGGCTACGTCGACGGGCATGTTATTGGTGACACCACCATCAACCAGCATTCGACCATCGAGGTCATAAGGGGGAAGCGCGCCGGGAACTGACATACTCGCCATCATGGCATCAACAAGGTGGCCATGATCGATGACCACCTCTTCAAGTTCGATAATGTCAGTTGCGACTGAACGGTATGGGATAGCAAGATGGTCGAAAGAATCGAATGAGGATAGATTACCCGTGGTCTCACGCAGAATACGCAACATATTCTGGCCTTGCACCACCCCTTTCCTTGCTTTGATTTCGCCCCAACCTAAGCCGAGATCGGTGTTCAGTTGGTAGCGGTCTTCATGTTCTTTGTCACGTACGCGGCGATCACTACGGTTAACGCGATCACGATAACCGCGATTCCAATCAACCGTATAAATAAAGCTCTCGATCTCGTCTGCGCTCATCCCTGTCGCATAAAGACCACCAACGTATGAGCCCATACTGGTACCGGTAATGTAATCAACCGGGATTTGCATCTCTTCTAGAGCTTTAAGCACACCAATGTGAGCTGCACCTTTTGCCCCACCACCAGCAAGAACGACAGCAACGGTTGGCCTTTTATGAGCTTGTTCAGCCTGCTGAGATTGATCAATCTGTGTCGCGGTGGATGCAAACAGCTGAAAACTGATCACAGTACCGACAACACCTAAGCCACTCACTAACCAACGAGAAATCATTATGTTAACTGTCCTTGTCATTCTTTCTTGTTACGACTTTACCACTGAAAAAGCTTCTTTAGCCACTGTTTTGGTTGACTTTCACAGCCCTTTTTAATGTTTCCACCCTCATCCCAAAGTGGCAGTTTAACTGCACCATCACAATCAAACTCTAAAGCCCCTTCAGAAGTTCGAGTAAAGTTAGCGGTGACAATTCCTGTCGGCCAAGGCAGTAATAACTGCTCGGGTGTTCTCTGTTTGAGATAATCGGCATAAACACGTAACGCACCACTCGAACCAGTAAGCTTAGTCGGCTTATTATCATCACGTCCTAGCCAGATGGTCGTCACTTCACGGCCATCTACGCCCACGAACCAACTGTCTCGGCTGTCATTACTAGTGCCAGTTTTACCAGCTAACCCTGCCCATGCAAACTGACCTTGTAGGAAACGGCCCGTGCCTTCCGACACGCCACGTTTCATTGCATAGGTTGTAAGCCAAGCGGCTTGCTGGTCAACGCTTTGTGATACACGAGGGATCGACTGATACAGAACCTCGCCATCGTTATCAACAACTGAGCGAAGCGCAGACAAAGGTGCTATACGCCCAGAATTGGTAATGGTTTGATACATCTGCGCAACTTGGAACGGAGTCAGTGAGAACGAACCCAAAAACATCGACGGCACTGGGCGAATCTCATTTTTATCGACCCCCAGTTTTCCAATCGTATCCGAGACACTATCAATGCCTAATTGCATGCCTAAACGAACAGTAGGTACGTTGTAAGACTTAGAAAGCGCCACATACAAAGGCACATCGCCACGGAACTTACGATCGAAGTTTCTCGGGCTCCACACGCTACCTTTACTGCCTTTCAAGCTCAGTGGCGTGTCTTTCAATGTTGTCGCCAACGTGTACTTCTGAGGCTGCTCTAGTGCGGTTAAGTAAATTGCAGGCTTGACCAAAGAACCAATTGGGCGACTCGCGTTCAAGGCACGGTTAAAGCCATCGTAGCCAGTACGCTTACCACCGACCATCGCCCGGATTTCACCGGTATTTCTATCCACGGCAATAGCTGCTGCTTCCAGCTTATTACCTGCGGTTTTCGATAAATCAGGCACCTTACGAGCAATCGACTTCTCTAACTTGTCTTGAGATACCGGATCCAGAGAGGTAAAGACTCGAATCCCTTTTTTCGCCTCAAATCGATCGCCGACATACTTCTTAAGCTCAATGTTTACTTGTTGGAAATAAGCGGGCTGACGGCTAGCAATGCGTGGGTTGTCTTGAATATCCAAATCACGATTCGCCGCCTCTTCGTATTGTCGCGGAGTTAAGATGTCTTGTTGCATCAATAAGCGAAGAACCAGATCGCGTCGAGTCTTAGCACGCTCAGGATAGCGAACCGGATTGTAATACGACGGTCCTTTCACCATACCCACCAGCAGTGCTAGCTGATCGATGCGCAGCTCTTGAATAGGTTGACCAAAATACAAACGAGACGCTAAACCGAAGCCATGAATCGCTTGCCCACCATTCTGTCCAAGATAAACCTCATTTAAGTAAGCCTCTAGGATACGGTCTTTGCTGTAACGATGGTCTAAGATAAGTGCAATGTAGGCTTCACGAACCTTACGCCACAATGTACGTTCACTGGACAGGAACAGGTTTTTTGCCAACTGTTGTGTCAGCGTACTACCACCTTGTACCGTTCGCCCAGCTTTGACGTTAACGACCATTGCACGAGCGATGGCCAGTGGCGACACACCATCGTGTTGATAGAAGTTTCGGTCTTCGGTTGCCAGTAAGGCATCAACCATCACTTCTGGGAACTGATTGCGTTTTAAGAACAGGCGCTGCTCATCGTTACTTTTCTCAAGCATGCCAAGCATTTTCGGTTCAACACGCAGGTAGCCCATGTCGCCTTTCTTCTCCAGCGACTGAATGCGAGTTAATTCGTTACCATTGAAGTGCAGCATCACATGACGATCCGCTTCCGGTCCATCAACAAACTCGAACGGACGACGAATCATTTCAATCTTGGTCGAAGAAGAAGAGTATTCGCCTGGGTGACGAGGCGCGTTCACCTTACGGTAATTAAGTACATCGAGCTCATTCTTAACCTGAACCAAACTCACCGGAGTTCCCGGAGACAGGTCTAGCACTCGCGCATAAACCACGGTTGGCAAATCAAACAGCTGACCTTCAAAGCGCTGTTTGACCACAGAATCAAGATAAATACCGACGAACAACAGCAATGCCGCAAGCGCTAAGCCCGCTTTCCAAGAAATGCCCCATAGGATCTTCAACCAACCTCTTTTGCCAGATTTCTTAGCCTTAGGTTTGGTCTTTTTCGCAGCCGCTCTTGGTTTTCTTGGCTTGGCTTTGGTCGCTGGTGACTTCTTTGCTGGCGCTTTTTTAGGTGGTGCCTTTTTTGGCGTTAACATTTTGGTCA
Source organism: Vibrio sp. 10N.222.52.C3 (assembly GCF_041474195.1). NCBI lineage: Bacteria > Pseudomonadati > Pseudomonadota > Gammaproteobacteria > Vibrionales > Vibrionaceae > Vibrio > Vibrio sp. 10N.222.52.C3. Next base: position 87,621 of record NZ_JBFRTQ010000022.1, read on the forward strand.
TCATCGATTCAACTGTCGTTTGGTTTTAGTGGTTGCTACATGGTTAGCAGGGTCATCCGGCCAAGGATGTTTTGGGTAACGGCCTTTCATCTCTTTTTGTACTTCTTTGTACGCACCAGCCCAAAAGCCGGCTAAATCTTGAGTAATTTGCAGTGGTCGCTGTGCTGGAGAAAGGAGCTCAAGCACTACTTTTTTACGCCCTTGCGCGATCAATGGCGAGTCTTGTTCGCCAAAGACTTCCTGCATTCGCACTGAGATCACTGGTTCAGATTGATATTGATAACGAATGGCCTTCTTGCTGCCTGTTGGCATCAGATAGTGTGTTGGCAGCCATTGGTCGATTTCTTGATTCAAAGGCCAGCCAAGATAAGCCGACAATGCTTGCTCAATCGAAACACTAGCCAGCCCTTTTGCCGACTTAATGCCATTCAGATAGGGAGATAGCCACTCATCAAGGTGTTCAATCAAACTCGCATCGTCCATCGCTGGCCAATCATGCTCAGGCATCCAAAGTGCTGCACAGCGCACACGCTCAACCAACTGCTTAGCCGAAGCTGTCCAATTTAAGCGATCCAGCCCGCATCGAGCGACATAATTGAGCAGCGCTTGGCTCGCCTGATTCGCATCGGGATCAGGTAAAGCTTTGGTGCTGATAATCAACTTGCCCAGAGATACACGCTGCTCAGCAACTAAACGGCCACGTTTCTCATCCCAATCGGCGTAATCGGAACGCACAAACAGTTTTGGAAATTCAGCTTCTAACTGTGCGATATCAACCGCGGTGGCTAAGAAAATCTGACTGGCTCGCCCTGTGCTGCGCATCAAATCAATCACTACGATATAGTTACTGTTCGCCAGTGGATCATCATCACGAACCTCAGCACCGTGGCCATTCGCCAAAAGGAAAGCACTGCTGGTCGCGCTTCTCACTTGTGCAATCCGGTCAGGGAAGGCAAAACAAAGCACTAATGGTAGCAATGATTCGTCAGCTTGTGACAAATCTAAGTGATGATTGAGTTTGCTCGCGAGACTTTTCGCTCGCTGCATCACAACGCTATTTTTGGAATGTTTTCTTTGCTTAAGTCGATGCAAAGAGTGTTGAATATCCGTCACATTGCGCTCCGGCTCTTCCAGCAAAGCAGCAGCAACAATCGCGACATTCAACAGAGCAGGACTACCTTGCTGCGCTTTAACCAACATGCTGGCAATACGAGGCTCTAGACCTAAACGTTGGACCTGTTTTCCTAATGCCGTAAATTGACCATTATCGTCTAACAATTCAAGAGTCTGTAAGAGTTGCTTGGCTTGCCCGATAGAAGCTTTGGGTGGAACGTCTAACCATTGCAGTTCATCAGCACTCGCAGCGCCCCAATGCGTCAATTCAGACACCAGCGAAGAGAGATCCGAATGTAGAATTTCAGGCTCAGGTACAGCGGGTTGCTGCATTAACTGCGTTTCGCTGTACAAGCGAACACACAAGCCTTCTTCAATTCGCCCGGCGCGGCCTGCACGCTGCTCAGCGGAAGACTGCGAGATTTTCACTTGCTCAAGCTTGGTGATACCTGTTTTCAAATCAAACTTGGCGACTCGTTCAAGGCCAGAATCCACCACTAATCGAATACCTTCGATAGTCAAAGAAGTTTCAGCAATATTGGTGGCCAACACCACTTTGCGACGCCCTTTCTCAGATGGTGCTATCGCTTTCTGCTGTTGAGAAAAGCTGAGTTGCCCATACAGAGGACACACATCGATATCATTGGCGAATTGTTCTAGTTGAGATTCCACCTGCTTAATCGCAGAAACGCCCGGCAAAAAGGCCAGAAGTGAGCCTGACTCTTTCTCCATCAGAGAGCGAATCACGTTAGCCATTTTAGGGGCTAGATATTCATTTGCGTTAAGAGGCTGATAACGGAAATCGACCGGAAAGGTGCGACCTTGTGATTCAACGTATTTGGCATTCGGCAGCAAAGTTTGCAGAGCTTGTTGATCTAAAGTTGCCGACATCACTACCACTTTCAGATCGTCACGCAACGCCTCTTGGATCTCTAAGCTAAACGCCAATGCGGTATCGGCGTGAATACTGCGCTCGTGAAATTCATCAAAGATCACCATATCAACCCCAGTTAATTCAGGGTCGGTTTGGATCATTCTTGTCATGATCCCTTCAGTAACAATCTCTAAGCGAGTCGCACTGCTGCTTTTAGATTCACCACGAACTCTAAAGCCAATGCTCTCTCCCACCTTTTCTCCCAATTGGCTCGCTAAGTAAGTGGCAATATTCCTTGCCGCTAAACGCCTCGGTTCAAGCATGATGATTTTGCCTTGAACGGCGTTGGTCTTAACTAACTGTAAAGGGAAGAATGTTGACTTACCCGCACCGGGAGCGGCCTTTAGAATAAGTTGAGTGTGTGTTTCTACGCCAGCGAGCAGATCTGGCATCACAGCTTCTATGGGCAGTTGTGGCAATGGGAGAACCTTGTGGTGTAATGTTGGCAACATTGTACATAAAAACCTACCTGTCTAAATAAGTAATATGCACTTCAATCCGCCATTAGAGCCAGCGACTCTTATTAAACGCTATAAACGCTTTCTCACTGACATCCAACTTCCTGACGGCAGCGAACGCACTATTCACTGCGCTAACACTGGAGCAATGACAGGATGTGCGACTCCTGGCAATACGGTGTGGTACTCAACCTCCGATAATGCAAAAAGAAAGTACCCAAACAGCTGGGAGATCTCAGAAACAGACAAAGGTCATCGTATTTGTGTAAATACTGCGCGGGCAAACCAGCTAGCGGTGGAAGCAATTGAAAATGGGACTATAGTTGAACTCTTAGGTTATAACGCGTTACGAACCGAAGTGAAATATGGCAGCGAGAATAGTCGCATTGATATTCTGCTTGAAGATAACGAAAAGCCGCCTTGCTATATCGAAGTGAAAAGCGTCACTTTGCTCGACGAGCTAGAAACGTCAACTAAAGGGCAAGGTTTTTTCCCTGATGCGGTCACAACCAGAGGCCAAAAACATCTGCGTGAACTCACAGAAATGGTCGAATCTGGAAATAGAGCCGTACTTTTATTCACTGTTTTACATTCAGGTATTGAAAAAGTGTCTGCGGCACACCATATAGACGCCAAATATTCGTTATTACTAAAACAAGCACAAGACGCTGGAGTTGAAGTGCTTTGCTATAAAGCAGAGCTCAGCAGTACTCAAATACAACTAAAACAAGCTGTTGAATTTATCAATAGCTAAGCAAAGATGCTGAACTAATCACATTGATTGCAAGTTTGAATAAGAGTATTTGCCACCATTCGTTCTTTCTGCTATAGATACCCGCCTTAAAATTAGCTGCTTTGCAGTTGACTAGGTGTAAATAGGAGATGCTGTATGCCAGAATCTAAGAAAAAAGCGCTAGGCATCCTAGCCATCGCAGGTGTTGAACCGTACCAAGAGAAGCCAGGTGAAGAGTACATGTCACCTGAGCAAACGGAACATTTTACAAAAATTTTAGCAGCTTGGCGCAACCAGCTCAGGGAAGAAGTTGATCGTACTGTGCACCACATGCAGGACGAAGCAGCGAATTTCCCAGACCCAGTTGACCGTGCTTCTCAAGAAGAAGAATTCAGCTTAGAGTTACGTAACCGTGACCGTGAGCGTCGTCTTATCAAAAAAATTGAGAAGACATTAGACAAGATCGAAGAAGACGATTTCGGCTTCTGTGATTCTTGCGGTATCGAGATTGGCATTCGTCGCCTTGAAGCTCGTCCAACTGCTGATCTTTGTATTGACTGTAAAACACTTGCAGAGATCAAAGAAAAACAGATGCAAGGTTAATTCTTGCAGATGTAAAGAAAGGGAGCCTTGGCTCCCTTTTTTGTTTGTTATCCAAGCGAAGTATTTCACACGCTTGATAGTAAATAGCAGCTTTAAGCCTTAGTTCTATACATCAAACCTTGTTCTATAGATTGAAGCTTAGTTCTAGGCATTAAAGCTCTTGTCAAACGTCTTAAGAATCGGCTACTGCGGTACCATTTAGATTAGGTTGTTCACTCATGAATTATATCGGGCGCTTTGCACCATCACCGTCAGGTCCTCTTCATTTTGGCTCACTTGTTGCTGCTCTTGGTAGCTACTTTCAAGCGAAATCTAACCAAGGAAAATGGTTAGTTCGTATGGAAGACCTCGACCCACCAAGAGAAATGGCCGGCGCTGCAGACCTCATTCTTAAGACGCTTGAGGCTTACCATCTATTTTGGGATGGTGAAGTCGTCTATCAAAGCCAACGTCATGACTTGTATCAAGCTCAAATCGATCAATGGGTTGCTGACAATCAAGCCTACTACTGCCAATGCACCCGCAAGCAGATAAAGGCTTTGGGCGGCTTTTACAATGGTCACTGTCGAGATGTGGGCCTAATCGATTCAGGTGAACAGGCGGTGCGCTTGTGCATGGACTTTCCAGTAGAGTCCTTTGATGATGTTCGCCACGGCACCATTCAAATCCCTAAAGCACTAGCTGTAGAAGATTTTATTATTAAACGCAGAGATGGATTGTTTGCCTATAACTTGGCCGTTGTCCTTGATGACATCGAACAAGGAGTAACAGAAGTCGTAAGAGGCGCAGATCTGATAGAACCCACCGGTCGACAAATCAGTTTGTATAAGACGCTCAAGCAAAAAACAGTGAGCTACTTGCACTTACCATTGGCAACCGATGGCTTGGGGAATAAACTGTCAAAACAGAACCATGCCACCGCGATAGATCTCGACAACCCAAAACCAACGTTACTCAACGCGATGCGATTCTTAGGTTTTGATATCCCGACGGCTCTTTGTGAGGCTTCAATGGATGAGATTTTATTGTGGGGCTGCCAGCAATGGAACGTCAGTCAGTTACCTGATAGTTTACAAAAAGAGCACTGTAATTAGCTCGAAACTCACGGCAAATAGCAAAAACGACACATAAAAATGCCATAACCAACCACTGTGGTTAAGCAGACGATGTTCTCAAATGGCTCGCGCTAAGCTATTATTAGCCGCAATTAAACTCTGCACTACCACTTTGGACTAAGAGAAAAACAAAGTTGGCGATACCTACTTTGTTCTAAACTAATGAATACAAACGACAATACCCCAAGCGAACAACGCGGATTCCACGAATTAGCTCTGAATATTTATACTCGTCAAGAGCACAATATTTCACGCAAGCAGATCAGCGACAACGCACTAAAAGTGCTATATCGCCTGAATGGTGCGGGTTTTGACGCATTTCTAGTCGGTGGTGGTGTGCGCGATATCTTATTAGGCTCTCAGCCAAAAGATTTTGATATTGCGACCAACGCAACGCCAGAGCAAATCAAACACCTCTTCAGAAACTGTCGTCTTATCGGTCGCCGTTTCCGCTTGGCACATATCATGTTTGGTCGCGACATCATTGAAGTGGCAACTTTCCGTGGTCACCACCAAGAACCATCGAAGAACGTTTCTGCACAATCGAAAGAAGGCATGCTACTTCGCGATAACGTGTACGGCAGTGTTGATGAAGATGCAGAGCGTCGTGATTTCACAATCAACGCGATGTACTACAACATTGCAGACTACAGCATCCACGATTACGCGGGTGGTGTAGAAGATTTAGAAGATAAACTGATCCGCCTGATTGGCGATCCAGAAACGCGTTACCGCGAAGACCCAGTACGTATGCTACGTGCAATGCGCTTCGCCGCTAAACTGGATTTCGACATCGAAGAAGACACGGCTGACCCGATTGAAGAGTTAGCTCACCTTCTAAGAGATATCCCAGCAGCGCGCCTTTACGAAGAGTCTCTGAAATTACTGCAATCAGGTCACGGTTTAGAAACCTACCACTTGATGCGCGAGTACAATCTATTCCAACAGATGTTCCCAGCGGTAGCGGAGCACTTCACCGAAGATTACGACTCACACACAGAGCAGATGCTTGATTTGGTTCTCGATTCAACCGACCTTCGCATCGAAGATGGTAAGCGAGTAAACCCAGCATTCATGTTCGCAGCGATGCTTTGGTACCCAATGAACAAGCTGGCAGACAAACTTGTCGCTGAACAGGGGATGGCACACTACGATGCGATCATGGAAGCGAGTAACATCATTCTAGATCAGCAAGTAAAGTCTATTGCTATTCCTCGTCGTCACACAGCAACCATTCGCGAAGTTTGGCAACTGCAACTTCGACTGCCTCGTCGCAACGGTAAACGCGCTGTTCGTCTAATGGAATTAAACAAATTCCGTGCAGGCTACGATTTCCTAGAAATGCGTGGTGAGATTGAAGGTGGCGAAACCAAAGAGTTAGCAAAATGGTGGGAGCGTTATCAGACTGCGGGTCGCAACATGCGTCAAGCAATGGCTAACGACGTTGCAGCACCATCAAAGTCAGGCCATCGTCGCCGTAAGACTTACCGAAACAAAAAGAGTAAGCAATCCGAATGATAACTGCTTACATTGCGGTCGGCAGCAACCTTGCCGACCCAGTTAGCCAAGCAAATTTGGCTATCGAAACGCTAAAAAGCCTACCGCGATCAACGTTTATTGCGACCTCTCAGCTATATAGTAGCACTCCAATGGGACCGCAAAATCAACCAGACTACATCAACGCGGTAGTCGCTATTCAAACCGAATTAACGCCAATTGAACTGCTTGATTGCACTCAAAAGATCGAACTAGAGCAAGGGCGCGTCCGTAAAGACGAACGTTGGGGACCAAGAACCTTGGATCTCGACATTGTGCTATACGGCAATGAGGTGATCGATTCAGAGCGCTTAATCGTTCCTCATTATGGAATGAAAGAACGAGAGTTTGTACTCTACCCGCTTGCTGAAATCGCACCAAGTTTACAACTCCCTGATGGGACTGAGCTGACAGAACTACTGAAAATAGTAGATAAGAACGGGCTCAATGTTTGGCAACAATAGCCAAGCGCATTAAGGAAAACCAATGAAAAAAATAACCATTAACGACCTGATCAAATGCAAACGTGAAGGCCGTAAATTCGCGACGTCGACAGCTTATGATGCGAGCTTTGCTCAATTATTCGAAAGCCAAGAGATGCCTGTACTGCTTGTCGGTGATTCACTGGGTATGGTTCTACAAGGCCATAACGATACATTACCAGTCACCGTTGAAGATATTGCTTACCATACTCGCTCAGTGCGTGCTGGTAGCCCTAATTGCCTTCTTATGGCTGACATGCCTTTCATGAGCTACGCGACTCCAGAGCAAGCTTGTGAAAGCGCAGCTACCTTGATGCGTGCTGGCGCGAATATGGTAAAAATCGAAGGCGGAAGCTGGTTGGTTGATACTGTAAAGATGCTAACAGAACGTGCAGTACCAGTATGTGCACACTTGGGCTTAACACCTCAGTCTGTGAACATTTTTGGTGGTTACAAAATTCAAGGTCGTGATGGCGAGCAAGCCGACAAAATGGTTGCTGACGCGCTAGCCCTGCAAAACGCAGGCGCTCAAATCGTTCTACTTGAATGTGTGCCAGCTTCATTGGCAAAACGAATTACAGAAGCTTGTGACGTACCGGTTATCGGTATCGGCGCCGGCAATGTTACCGATGGTCAGATATTGGTTATGCATGACATGTTCGGTATTTCTGCGAACTACATGCCGAAGTTCTCTAAGAATTTCCTAGCAGAAACCGGTGATATGCGTAAGGCAGTAGCTCTATACAAAGAAGAAGTAGAGAGCGCGCGCTTCCCTGATGAAGCTCATACAATCGCTTAGGAGTAAGTATGCAAACTTTTGCTGAAATAGCGGCTCTTCGTGAGCAGATTAAACAGTTTAAGCGTGATGGACGTACGGTTGCTTTTGTACCGACAATGGGAAACCTGCATGAAGGCCACCTAACTCTAGTAAAGAAAGCTCGAGAACTGGCAGACATCGTTGTGGTAAGCATCTTTGTAAACCCAATGCAGTTTGACCGCGCCGACGACCTAAACAACTACCCTCGCACGTTAGAAGCAGATTTAAGCAAACTAACTGGCGAAGGCGTTGAGCTGGTATTTACACCAACGCCAGAGGTGATGTATCCAGATGGATTAGACAAACAAACGTTTGTTGAGGTCCCTGGCATATCTCACATGCTTGAAGGTGCATCTCGTCCAGGTCATTTCCGTGGCGTAGCGACGATTGTCACCAAGCTGTTTAACATTGTTCAGCCAGACTTTGCATGCTTCGGCAAAAAAGACTTCCAGCAGCTTGCTGTTATTCGCCAGATGACCACTGACTTAGCGTTAGACATTAAAGTTGTGGGCGTAGCGACCGTTCGTGAAATGGATGGCTTGGCAATGAGCTCTCGCAATAGCAATCTAACGATTGACGAACGCCAACGAGCACCAGTTCTAGCGCGTACTATGCGCTGGATCAGCAGTGCTATTCGTGGTGGTCGCGATGACTACGCATCAGTAATTGAAGATGCAACCGACCAGCTACGCGCTGCAGACCTTCAACCTGATGAGATATTCATTTGTGATGCGAAAACGCTACAAGCGATCACTCCAGAATCCACTCAAGCTGTGATTCTTATGTCAGCTTTCCTAGGTAAGACTCGTCTTATCGACAACCAAGTTCTCGACTTGGTAACGGAAACCAAAGAAGAAGTGAAAGAAGAAACCGCTGAGTAATCGCTTTCTTCTCTAAACACAAAGCAAAAGCACAAACGAAAATCGAGTAGGAGGAGGC
>NZ_JBFRTQ010000023.1:0-5659 GCF_041474195.1 Vibrio sp. 10N.222.52.C3
ATTTGTGTATAAGAGACAGGCACAGAAGCAGCCTTTCAATCAAACAAAGCGAGTGAGATTAAACCGAGAATGGGTACTTAATCGCTTCGTGGCATTCGTAACCTTCAACCCAGAAGTCATCCATCGTTACCCATGTTTCCAAATCTTCTAGAGACTTAATCTGAGGATTGATATGGAATGTTGGGCCAGCTAACGGCTCACGCTTTAACTGGATATCACGCATAGGTGCAAGTTGATCTTCGTAAATATGAGCATTTACTAGCTTATGGTAAGCCACGCCAGCTTTCTTACCCGTGATTTGCGCCATGATAGCTAGGAAGACATACACTTGAACCATGTTGAAGTTCAGGCCTAGGGGTACATCGCAAGAGCGCTGAGTGCTGTTTAGGTACAGAGTATCACCAAGTAGTGAGAAGTGATGGCTGTACATACACGGACGCAAACATCCCATGTGGAACTCACCTGGGTTGTAGAAGTTTAAGATCTCGCCGCGGTCATCAATACCGTTAGTTAGATCATCAACAATCTTCTTCAGTTGGTCGATATGACCGCCGTCAGGTTTTGCCCATGCACGTCCTTGAACGCCATAAACACGGCCCATGTCATCTTCACCCTTGCGGTAAGGGTTATTCAGCCATGCTTCATTCAGGTTAGAATTCGCATCCCAAGTTTTAGTCCCTAGCTTACGAAAATCTTCAGCATTGTCGTAACCACGGATATAGCCAAGCAGCTCAGCAACTGCGGCTTTCCAAAAACTCTTACGCGTTGTTACCAGTGGGAATTGGTTATTACCAACATCATATTCAAGGTCAGCATTGATCACGGTTAGGCAACGCTTGCCCGTGCGTTCATTTTCAATCCAAGTACCGTCATCAACGATACGCTGACAGAGATCTAAATACTGTTTCACACCAATTCCTTACTTCGTTTGTTGTGGTAATTCGTCTTTGTAGTGACCACGCTTGTATGCCCACACCATCATCAGCACACCGATGATAACCATTGGCAGTGACAAAATTTGTCCCATAGAGATAAATCCACCGAACAAACCTAGGTGAGCATCAGGTTCACGTACGTATTCTACTAAGAAGCGGAATGTACCATATCCTGCTAGGAATAACCCTGATACAGAACCAAGAGGACGCGGCTTTTTGATAAACCAGTTCAAGATGAAGAACAGCACAATCCCTTCAAGTGCCATTTCATAAAGCTGAGATGGGTGACGAGGAAGTGGACCACCGTTAGGGAACACAATCGCCCATGGCACATCAGTCACACGGCCCCAAAGCTCGCTGTTCATGAAGTTACCTAAGCGTCCCATGCCTAAACCAAATGGCACCAATGGTGCAATCATGTCTGCCACACCAAAGAAGGTTCGACCGTTCTTTTTGGCATACCAAAACATGGCAGTAATAACACCAAGCAAGCCACCGTGGAAAGACATACCGCCAGTCCATACCTTAAATAGGTACAGTGGGTCTGCTAGGAAAAGGTCAAAGTTGTAGAAAAGTACGTAGCCAATACGACCACCCAACACCACACCTAGAAAGCCAGCAAACAGTAAGTCTGATACTTGCTCTCGAGTCCAACCACTACCCGGTTGATCAGCTCGGCGATTTGCTAACCAAAGAGCAAACATAAAACCGACAAGGTACATTAGGCCGTACCAACGAACTGAGATTGGTCCTAGTTCAATAAGAACAGGATCGATATTTGGGAATTCGATAAAACCCTGAGACATACTTGGCTCTCTATCTAAATTGATTAACGGTTAGCTCAATGACTAACAGAAAAGACACTACAGCAGCATTGTGGCTGCTATAAACATTAAAAATACCGCAAAGAATTTCTTCAGCACAGGGGTTGGCAATTGAGTGGCCAGTTTCGCACCCACTCGAGTGGTCAAAACTGAGGTACAAGATATCGCGATCAAAGCCGGTAGATAAACATAACCCAAGCTATACGCAGGAAGATCATCGACAGAAGATCCATGCCAAATGAAACCTAGCATTCCCGAAATCGCGATAACACAACCGCATACCGAAGATGAGCCGACGGCTTTACGCATTTCCACACCGTGATGGTTAAGGAAAGGTACCGATAAAGACCCACCGCCAATGCCCGCTAAGCTTGATACCAAACCAATCCCGCCGCCACACAACACGGTTTTAGCTGAACCCGGCATCGATTTTTGGCTCTTGGAGCGAATCGACAATAGCATTTGCAACGCCAACACCAAAACAATCACACCAAAGACTTTTGGTAAGTATTGAGCTGGAATTACATCGGCCACGAAAGAGCCGAGGAAGCCACCTATCACCACACCTGGCATCAACCATTTAACGACAAACATCTCTACGTTACCCAACTTTAGATGGTTAATCGCAGACGATCCCGACGTAACGATGATGGTTGATAGCGAAGTAGCCAATGCCATTTGCATCGCAAACTCTTGGGGGATACCCGCTTTAGGAAGCAAAAACAGTAAGGCAGGAACAACCAGCAAACCACCACCAATGCCTAGCAAGCCTGCTAAAACACCAACAATAGCACCAAGGCCCGCTAACAAGCCTATCAGTTCATATGACACGTTAAATCCTATTTTTTACCTGCTCGAATGAAGCCTGTAAATTCACGCTCTTCGAAATAGTTCAGCATCATACTATAGATGTCACTACCATACGGTTTTGAAAGTGCCTTATTTGCCAAATCCTGTAATTCAGACAAGTTCGATTGACGAATCAAATATTTGGTTCTTGCGACATTCGAGGTATTCATACTTAACGTCTCATACCCCAATCCAATCAATAGCAGCGCGCCCATCGGGTCACCGGCTAACTCGCCACAAATACAAACAGGTAATTGATATTGCTTACAAGTATCATGAATTTGTTTTAATACCATGATCACCGCAGGGTGCATTGATTCATAGACATCGGATACTCGTGAATTGTTCCGATCAACCGCTAATAAATATTGGGTTAAGTCGTTGGTACCGACTGAAACAAAGTCGACCTTATGCGCAATCAGCGGCAGTATGTACAGCATGGATGGCACTTCAATCATGATACCAACGCGAGGCATACGCACTCGGTTATCAAGCTCATGCACTTCATCATACGCTTGTTCAATCAACTGTAGCGCGTCATCCAACTCCTGTGCACCAGAGATCATCGGCAGCAAAATACTCAAGTTATGGCTTTCACAGCTCGCACGTAGCATGGCACGTAACTGAATAATAAAGATGTCAGGATGATCGAGCGTAAACCGAATACCACGCCAACCAAGGAATGGATTGTCCTCTTCGATAGGAAAATACGGTAAGGCCTTATCACCACCGATATCGAGTGTACGCATCACCACTTGTTTCTCTGGGTAGCTTGCCAGTACAGAACGATACTGCTTGAATTGTTCATCCTCTGACGGGAATCTTTGCTGCAACAAGAAAGAAATTTCAGTTCGATACAGCCCTACGCCATCAACGCCTTGGTTGATAGCGATGTTAGTGTCTGCACTTAAACCCGCATTAAGCAGAATCTCGACTTGCTTGTTGTCTTGCGTTTTTGCCGGTAGGTACAGCTCGCGATTGACCATAGAGGAGAGCTCACTCTCTTCTAGAATCAGCCCTCGATACTCTTTGAGCAGGCTTTTAGTCGGCTCAATAAAGATCTCACCGCTATACCCATCAACAATCGCTCGCTTGCCATTAGCTTGAGCTAGGTTGAGGTTTACCCCCATGACGGAAGGTATGCCAAGCGCTCGAGATAAAATCGCTGCGTGCGAGTTCGCCGCCCCTTCCAAGGAAATCACCGCTAAGAGCTTTTCTTTGGGAATAGACGCTAATACCGAAGCGGTTAACTCACGAACCACTAGGATAATCGGCTTATCTAACGTGCGAAGTTCATGTTCAGAGTTGTGGAGGAAATAGAGCAGCCTTTGTCCGAGCTCTCGGATGTCTTGTGCTCTCTCACGAAGATACACGTCCGACATACGAGCAAAGCGGTTCGAATAGCTCTCAACAACCTGTCTTAATGCCCAATCGGCTTTATCGCCTTTCTGGATTTGGCTTTTTAGATCCTTACGCAGCATAGGATCGTTGAGTAAGTGAGTAAACAGGTCAAAGATCGCCAACGCATCTTTATTGATTTCACTATCTAAGCGCTTTCGCATGCGCTTAAAGTCATTGAGGGCGTTTTCAACCGCTACCGCCAACAACTCATGCTCTCTCTCTATATTGAGCGTCGAAGCAGGATAAACATCGGTGAGTTCAGGCTGAGTGTTGTCCCACCATAAGTCACCAATCGCCACGCCCGATGAAGCTGCAATACCTTTAGTAGCCGGTAGCTTCTGTTGCTCTAACAGCCAATGGCCTTGAGTTTGGGCGTGCGCCACAATAACGGCAAGTTGTGCAGAGAGCGTGACAAGGAAGGATTCTTCCATCTCACTAAATAAACGTGGGGTCTTCTGTTGAATGACCAATACACCGAGCACTTGCTTGCGGTGGATAATCGGAGTACCGAGAAAAGAGTGATAGACGTTTTCTCCAAGCTCTGGAAAAAACTTATAAGCAGGGTGAGCAGACGCTTGTGCAAGGTTGATAGGTTCAGCACTTCTTTTAACAAGGCCAACCAGACCTTCGTCAAAACCAATGTGAATGCTATTGCCTTTGAAGATCAGGCCTTGAGTTGCCATCAACTCAAGGCGCTGCATATCATTATTTGCCAAATACACGGTGCAACATTCCGTCTGCATCGCACTGCATGTCTCTTTAACCAAAATATCAAGAGCCGTCGACACATCTTCAACTCTTGATACGTGTTCAACTATTTCCCTTAGTTGACTGAGCATGCTTAACCTCTACGCAATTTGCGCTTTCCTTTTATTTTTCGCTCTTTAAACGGCATTGCTAAAGATGCGAACTCTTTCATCGCTCGACGGTAAACATCTCGCTTGAAAGAAACAACTTGTCGAACTGGGTACCAGTAACTCACCCAACGCCAACCATCAAACTCAGGTGTACTTCCACGCTGCATATTGATATGCGATTCATCGCAATCTAAGCGCAAAAGGAACCACTTCTGTTTTTGTCCAATACAGACAGGTTTAGAATCCCACCGAACCAGTCGTTTGGGTAGCTTGTAGCGTAACCAATGACGACTTGTCGCGACGATCTTTACATCCTTTTTAGTAAGGCCAACCTCTTCATACAACTCGCGGTACATTGCCTGTTCCGGAGTCTCACCTTCATCTATTCCCCCTTGAGGGAATTGCCATGAATGTTGCCCGTATCGTTTAGCCCAGAAGACCTGACCATGGTTGTTACAGATTACAATACCAACATTTAATCGGTAACCATCGCCATCTATCACTGGCCAACCTCTATCTAAATTTTTAATTACTCTGATTTTTCCACATATCCCCAATCGGAGCAAACTTAGTGACGTGATAAGCGCTATATTTATGAATAATAACTAGGAATATGGATAAGTTTTGCTCAAATTCTAGTTACCCACACAATAGTGAGACATAGACCACATTTATTCACCTTTTCTGTGAATAACTATGTGAAGAATTACCCGCAATCGTTTTTTTTAATCCATAGATTCATCAACACCAAAAACAACAAATCAGTCAAAATAATTTTATTATTATATAAATC
>NZ_JBFRTQ010000024.1:0-57061 GCF_041474195.1 Vibrio sp. 10N.222.52.C3
CAATGCTTTCATCTCTGAAGCCTAGTTATAAAGCTGACATCAGCGAGATCGAACAGCTGACTATTACACACCAAAAACTAAGCAGCCAAATTAACATCCGTCTCTCTTCAGATAGAGAGTCAAGAAAAGCAATTGAACTGCTGGGGAACCAGTTATCAGAGTTCAATATCGTGACATCAACTTCAAAGAACAAAAACCAAACTCATGTGTTGAAAGTGGATTCTGAGCGTCGAAGAAACAAAGTCGGAGACGCGTATATTTCAACCTTGGTCTCTAATGTTAAAATTGTAAATAACAAATCTAAAACAGTGTCTCGTAGTGAAATCATCTCTACAGGAAACTCTGTAACTAGCTACAAATATGCCGACGAAGGGGCTGCTCGCCACTTTGATGAGCAAATAAAAGAGAAAGGGATTTGGACTGCGCTGGGCTTAATTAAATAGCGAACCTCTAATCCTAGAAAAATAAAATAAACATATTCGGGAGAGAATATATGTTAAAGAAAACGTTAATGGCTAGTGCTGTAATCACTGGTTTAACTGGCTGTGTTATCAAGGAAGATGTTGTTTGTACTCCTGATACGCGTGTTGATATTGAAACTGCTGAAATTCAAATCCCATCTTCAGAAAATATGAAGGTTGTTGTTCTACCTGTCGACATTGATTTTGAAAACTCTGCTTCGAAAAAAATCCAGTCAGCAATGCGAAATGCAATAGAGACACAGATTGACGAGACAGGTGCAAATCTTGTTGATCGCAAAATTGCCAACAAAGTAAAAGGTGAAATTAAACTGGCCGAGCAGAGCGGTCGCCTAAGCACTAAAGGTGTACCAATCGCCGATTACGCGATTATTACGGAGGTTACACACGCTGACCTAAGTACATCGTTTAGCGAGCGCCGCACATATAAAAACGATGATGGCGAAACAGTGGAAATCGCGCCTTCATGTAGCTACGACTTTGACGTAGAAGCGGTAGCAAAAGTTGTTGTACTGCCAAGTATGGAAGTTGTTAAGCGAATCAAGCTTGAAGGCGACGAGTATTCCTCTACGGAAACAAATAATTCACGTTGTCCTGTTAGTAACGCGACTTATGGCTCCATGGCGGCTAAAGCAGCAGCAGAAGCGGTCAATTACTCTACCGAACTTAACAAAATGCTAGCGGCAAGTGCACCTGTTCTTGAGATGCGCCAATGTGAGGCGGGCACACAAGTACGCATTGCGATGGGTAAAAACCAGAAGATTAAACCAGGCGCAGATATTTTGTTCTCTAACGCTATGAAATCTATGGAAGGCGAAACTGAAATTCACCCAATCGGTGAAGGCTACGTTGTAAATAATGAGCAAAATGCTGTAACTAACAAGTATTCTTGGGTGGTAATTGATGAAGAAGTATCACTGAAAGTTAAGCAAGGAACAATTAGTAAGGTAGATGCATCAAGCATTGACTGCCCTCTGTTGGATCCATCATGTCATGTCGAAAACTTAAAGAACGAATTTTAATTTATGAAAAAACTACTTATTGCAACTTCACTAGTAGCAGTTCTAGCTGGCTGTCAGAGCAACAACGCGACGGTTAAGGAAGCGCAAAACTTCGCTCCATGTACTTTCCCAGATGCACCTACCGTATCTGCGCCGGGTTGGATTTGTGATGTGATACCAAGCGATATCGCTGCAGCGGCAAAAGGCTACTCCAAGAAGAGTGCAGCTGGTATGAGCGTTATGCGAAAAGTTGCAGTCAATGATGCTCGTGTAAACCTTGCAGCTGAGTTTGAAACTGACGTGAGCAACCTATTCCAAGCGGCTACTGAAGGTGTGACTTCTACATCGGCAGCAGAGGGTATAACGCTAGTGACTGAAGATGTTCAAGAGACATTCGAGAACATCACTAAGACAGTCGTGAATAAAACGCTTACTAGCAGCCGCATTATCGTAAGCCAAGCAAGCCCAACGGGCGGCTTGTACGTTCTAGTCGGTATGGACCAAGCTGCATACGATGCGAATATGAACAAAGTAATTGATGAAGTTGGTGGTGAAGATTCTGCTTTGTGGGATCAATTCAACAATGAGAAAGCGGCAGCAGACCTTGCGGCGGCGTTCGATGCATTGAAAAAATAACCGCGAACGGAACCGCGATTAGTATTAGTGAAAAAGGCCGCCATTTGAGTGGCCTTTTGTCTCTATACACTCTGGGAGTGAACTATGTACAAAATGATCAATAAGACCGTGTTAGCTGTAGTTATTTCGGCAGCTATTAGTTCTCAGGCATTTGCTGTGTCAGAAGAACAAAAGCAGCAGCTAAACAATGCTGTTGCCAAAGCAAGCCAGTCTCAAGAAGACAAAGTCAAAGAGTTTCATGCTTACGTTAATGCTTATTTGGATGAGTACGAAGCTTGGCGTGATGAATATACTAACAACCTCGATGAGCGCAGAACCGATCTAATCAAGACATGGGGCGAGGGTGAGGTTTCATCTCAAACCAAGCAGGTGGATTACTCTCAAGACGATCAGGTGAAAACTTCAGTCGATTACGAAACCAATACTGCAACAGTATCTGTATTGGTGGATGAAGATAGCAGCCCTGAAGAGATTAAAGCGCTTGTTAAAAACATTCCGGTTGAGGTTGCTGGTCAAAACGTTGAGCTAGCGGAGCTAAAAGCAGAAGACCACGCGGTGCTTTACTCTTTGGAGAAAGAGCAAGAAGAGAAAAACTTCGTTATCCAGCAGACGCAAAGCCAGATGAATGAGTTGGATGTGCAAGCCGAGCGATTGATTTTATCTGATACTGGTATTCCAGACTCTTTCATTTACCAGCGTGCTCATAACAAGAAAATGGCACTACTGGCAAAAGCTCAGGAACGTATTGCGGCGCAAACCAAGCTGTATGACGAAATGCGTGCCAAACATGGTATTGAGGTTAAACGACCAGAGCCAGAAGTTGAGATCGTAAAGCCAGCTGAAAAGGTTGAAGTATCAAAAGAGGTTGCCAAGCTAGAGCCCGCGCCAACAAAAAAGCAGCCGCCAAAAGTTGTGGAAAAAGTCGTCGAAAAAGCGCCACAGCCACAAGTGGTAAAGCCTGAGCCAGCCGTTGACGTTGCGGCGGCCCCGGCTAAGCCGAAAAAAGTGATCAGTTACAAAGTTAAGCTTCCTGAGAACAGCTTAAAAGCGCGCGCGAGCAAGTACAGTGCGTTGGCTGAAAACGAGAGTAAAAACTGGGAAGTTGATGCTGCACTGATTATGGCAATCATGCACTCGGAATCGGCGTTCCGTCCGGATGCGAAATCACACGTGCCTGCGTTTGGTTTGATGCAAGTGGTACCAACCAGTGCGGGTCATGACGTTAACAAACAAGTCCATAATATCGACGCGCCAATGAAAGTGGCGGATCTGTATCAACCAGTTATCAACGTAGAAACAGGTACGGCCTATTTAGACATCCTAAACAGTAAGTATCTTCGCAAGATAAAGAATGACGAAAGCCGTTTGTACTGTGTCATTGCCGCCTATAACACTGGTGCGGGTAATGTGGCTAGAGCGTTCAATAAAGATCGCTCCACCAGTATTGGCAAAGCATCGAAGATTATCAACCAGCTGACGCCTCAACAAGTCTATGATCAGCTAGTGGTTAATCTGCCGTACGACGAAACCAAAAATTACTTGAAGAAAGTAAACAGTCGTATCGCTTTGTATAAGTAATAATTAGTTAAGCAAAACAACCAAGTACATGTCATTGGCATGTACTTGGATTACCAGTTAATGAATTGAGAGTAGCAATGTTTAAAATTTTCGCTTTAGTATTTATCGGTGTCGGCATTTATCTTGGTCTTAATTATAGCGATGAAATTGAAAGCATCATGGACACGGATGCTTTTGAGCGAGTTCAAGAGAAGGCTGAAGATGGTACAGATGCGCTAATGGATAAAATCGACGAGATCAAAGGTTAAAAAATGTCTGAAGAGCAAAACAAGGATATTCAAAAAGATATACAGGAAGAGTTACAAGAACTTCAAGACACTCAAGAGTCTCTGTTGGAAGAGCAGAAGAAGGGCGGTATGGCACGCACTATCGGCTTAGTGTCGGTTATTTCCATTGCTTTGGGCGGCTTTAATGACAGCTTTGATGCGCTAGAAAAGATGTTCGATTTTGGTCTTTCTCAAATGACAGACATTCCATCGCATAGAAAGTTGGACAAAATCTATATTCGTTCATCTGCCGAAACCTTAGACCAAACATTTGGTGCGCCTGTTTATATTAAGCGCGCGACAACGGATGATGTGATTAAGTACTACCAGGACGACAATTTCATCCTTTCTGCGATTACTCGAGATAATGCGATCGTCGCTTATCTGGTCTTCCCAAATGAAGACTTTGCTCCAGAAACATTCGAGCATGCAGGTGGTTCTGAGTTTTTTGCACAGACGTTTAGTTCTATTGAAAGTGTCAATGAGATCCGTGCATCGTTTGCAAGAACAGGTAACTACTACATTGAAGAGAATAATGGTGGCGAATTTGGCTACTTGTACTCATCAATCAGTGGTGCGAGTGAGTTTATTTCGCCGATGTTACAAGAGAACAGGAAGTTGCTTTCGGAAGTGGTAGACGCTTTAACAATGGACGAGAACGTTGTAGAAAGCGTACAGTCTTTACGTTTGAATGCGAAACCTAATTTCTATGGTTACAGTACGTTAGGTGTGGGGGCTTTAGAAGAAGCTATTTTGTCTAACACCGAATATCGTTTAATTCATAAGAGTTAACCATTAACGCATCAGTTCTAGCTTATGATCAAGCTAGAACTTTATTAGCAGTGGGATTATGGCAAATTTAAAGTTCGAAAGCTTTCTAGAACGGCTTAAGGGTGATGACAGAATCATTATTCAAGCTCATGACTTTCCTGACCATGATGCGATTTCTTCCGCATACGCCTTAGCATACTTATTAAAAAGCAAAGGGTTGCGCCCATATATTACGTTTCATGGTTATATAGATCGAGTGTCACTCAGGAACTTAATAGATTGGCTAGATATTCCAATCTATCAGCCAAAAGATTTGAAACTACAACCGGATGACAAGGTTATTGTTGTTGATGGCTGTATTGGTGAGAAAAATGTCATCGATTTTCCGGGGCTTGAGGTCGGAGTGATCGACCACCATCAAGTGAAAGCACCTGATTTTGTATGGTATTCCGATATACGTTCAAACTATGGTTCAACAGCAACCATAATGGTTGAGTATTATCGTTATTTTTCTCTGCAGATGCCCCAGAATATTGCGACAGCACTATTGGTTGGTCTGAGTTTTGATACCGCAAACTTTACCCGAGGGGTAGGGACTGCAGATCTAAAAGCATTGTTGTATCTTCAAGCGAAGGCCAATAATGATATGGTTAACAAAATTTGTCGTAATCAAGTAGAGTTCCATGAATTAAAACTTTTCTATTCCATGCTCGATAGCTTACGTCGTGAAAAAAACGCAGCATTTGCTGTGCTTCCTGAAGGTTGCCCTAAAAATATGCTTGGCGTGTTAGGTGATTTCTTGCTGAGTGTTGATGAGCTCGATATTGTTGTTCTCACTGCTAGAAATAGAGAGAAGACCTTTATCTCTCTCCGTTCAGAGTGTTCAAAAAACAATGTCGCGAAGATAGTTAGAAGGGCCCTTGATGAAAAAGGGATTGGTTTTGGCGGCGGGCACCCTCATATGGCTGGCGGCATTATCAACAAACAGTTTGAATTCAGCAGTGAACTTGCTTGTGTTTATGACTTGATTCGACCGAACCTTTTACTTGATGCCTAAGTCCATCCGTGAAAATGATTGTTGCTCTACAAGAAGTAACAACTCAAAGGCGATGACGAAAGTTGTCGCCTTTGTTTTATCGACAGCAAGCTAAAACACGTATATCAGCCTTTGATGTGATGTCTTGAAGTGACTCGGTGCACAAGTTAGTAAGAGCAATTACGATCTTGATAAATTGGGATATATGTTCGCAGCAAATTTGTGAGACGCTTGATTAAGTGTCAGTTGAATTACAAGGAAGTTGAATGCACCACTTTAATATCCGTGCTCTCGAGTACTTAAACGCGTTATCAAAATACAGGTCGTTACGTAAGGCATCTAAGATGATGAACGTTGACCCTGCCGCGATGAGTCGAATGCTGACACAGTTAGAAGCGCAAGCGGAAATGAAAGTATGGGAGCGCAACAACCGCCAATCTCTGCTGACTGAGGCGGGGAACGAACTGTTGAACTACTATCGCTCCATTGTTCGTGGAGAGGCGGCAGTGCTTGCTCGACTAACCAAGCTTAAAAACCTCAAGGGCGGTAATGTTAGCATCGCGATTGGAGAAGGATTTATTACTAACTTGGTCTCTAAACCGATGCAAACCTTCATGACTCGTTATCCTGATATCAATCTTTCTATTGAGATCGCAGGGGCATTGGATGCAGTCAAGATGTTGGAAGATCAACAGATAGACTTTGCGATAACCTATGCGTCTGCACCACATCCTAAACTGCACTCTCACGTTGAACGCAGCCATCCGCTCGAATTGATTGCTCCGAAGGGGCACTTCCTTACGATGAAAGATGCACCAGTGGTAATGCAAGATATTCAAGACGCTTCTCTCGCCTTGATCGATAACTCGACCGGTATGGGGAGGCTGGTAAAGCAGGCTGAACAAATTTCCCATCTTACCTTGCAGCCAAAACTTCAAACTAACTCAGTCACGGCACTGACTAACTTCGTTTCAGCAGGGTTGGGCGTCACCTTTATGCCTAAGCTCACTGTGATCGATGAGATAAAGTCAGGGCAGATAGAAGTGGTTGCGACCGAGTTGGAGATGCTATCGAAGGCGACGGTTAAGGTTCAATCTTTGAAAGGCCGTGCACTAACGCTACAAGCGGAAACCTTGTTAGATTTCTTACTCGAGAACGCCACTTTCTTGAGTCATGACGCTTACAATATCTAGGCTTAATCAGTTTACTTAGCGACTCCTACCTAAGCTTTCAAATACCGCCAATATCACACTTCCAAACTGCTGGATTTGTTTTCGAGTCGAATTGATGTTTTGTCAATGCCACCTCTATTGTTAAGTCAACACATGCGGAATAAGTTACAAATTATTAACGAAACGAGTTTTAGACTGACAGCTGTGTTCGACAGATTTGGCTTTGTCAGGCATTAGGGGAAGAGAATGGAAGTTATTGTAATTGGCAGTGGTGTTATTGGATTGACCAGCGCATGGTACTTGGCAAAAGAAGGTCACTCGGTCACGGTTATTGATCGTCAAGATAGCAGTGGCAAAGAAACCAGTTTTGCGAATGCCGGGCAAATTTCTTACGGTTATTCATCACCATGGGCGGCACCGGGCATCCCTTTGAAAGCGATGAAATGGCTTACCCAAGAACATGCGCCACTTAAAGTGAAGCCTTCTCTTTCTCCAGAGTTAATGTCTTGGGCGACTAAGATGCTCGCCAACTGTAATGAAGCCAAGTACGCACAGAATAAATCGCGGATGTTACGAGTCGCTAACTACAGCCGAGATTGCCTGACTCATCTAAGAATCAGTGAAGATTTGGCTTATGAGGGCAGGCAGAAAGGCACCTTGCAAGTATTCCGAAGCGAGAAGCAACTCGATGCTATTCAGCAGGATATGAAGCTATTAACAGAGAGTGGAATCGAACACTCGCTGTTTGATGTTGAACAGTGTCTGTCAGTGGAGTCTGGTTTAGCAGACGTTAAAGACAAGCTGGTGGGCGGCCTGTATTTACCACACGATGAAACCGGTGATTGTCATCAGTTCTGTTTAGCGCTGACTGAGAAGGCCAAGCAACTTGGTGTTAGGTTCGTGTTTGATAC
The DNA here is from genome assembly GCF_041474195.1 of Vibrio sp. 10N.222.52.C3. NCBI lineage: Bacteria > Pseudomonadati > Pseudomonadota > Gammaproteobacteria > Vibrionales > Vibrionaceae > Vibrio > Vibrio sp. 10N.222.52.C3. Next base: position 7,851 of record NZ_JBFRTQ010000024.1, read on the forward strand.
TGAAGTGGTAAGTTTGAATCATCAGAACCAAACCATAAAGAGCATTACGACAACTCAAGGTGAATTCAAAGCGGACGCTTATGTGGTAGCTTCGGGAAGCTACTCTCGTGAGCTGCTCAAGCAAGTGGATTTATCAATCCCGGTTTATCCAGTCAAAGGGTATTCGTTAACACTTCCGATCGTGAGTGCAGATAAGTCGCCGACCTCTACAGTAATGGATGAAACCTACAAGGTAGCGATGACTCGTTTCGATGACCGAATTCGTATTGCAGGGACGGCAGAGCTTGCTGGCTTCAATTATCTTATTCCTGAAAAACGTAAAGCCACGATTGATATGGTGATAAAAGATCTTTTCCCACAGGCGGGGGATTTCTCTAAGGCAGAATACTGGACAGGGTTAAGACCGATGACTCCGGATGGTACGCCTATAATCGGCGCGACGCCTATCAAGAACCTATTTACAAATACTGGACATGGGACATTAGGTTGGACAATGGCATGTGGCTCAGGAAAGATCTTGGCAAGCGTGGTCAGTGGCTCTGCTAGTGATATAAAAACTGATGACTTGAGTATCCACCGCTATATGTAAAAGCAAGCCGTTAGTTATCTTGCCTATGGTTTGATGATATCGACATTAGGAGCATGAAGCGGATGCACCTAATGTTGTAAATCTAGGTGCATGGTTTTAAGTCTCCTCTATTTATAATCACGAGATGACTTGAGACTTAAATGATCTTAGCTCTGGCGGTAGCTCCTTATTTACGAGGTTAATAGCTTTGCGATGTTCTAATCCAATGGATCTCACTACGTCCCCGAAATGTTGGTTAAACAATAGCTCGAAATCACCACTGAGTTTGTAGTCTTGCAGTTTGTCCTCAAGTAATTGAGCCAGTTGAGCCTTGTTTGGGTGGACATAGAAGACCAGAGGAAGAGGGTAATAAAGCATAATACTTTTTTCTATGACTAACCCATCCAGGGAATAGGTATGTTCTTGGTATATGCTTTCAACTTCATTGGCTCCGAGTGACACATAATCACATTTTTTATCTGAGAGAAGTTTCAGAATCTCTGGTAACGTTCCTTGCTCTAGTACTCGATATCCATTTGCTCTAAACAGCTCAGCATCAGCCCATGTCGCAGGAATTCCAGCGATAAGTGATTTCAGTTTATTGCTGTTGATATTATGGAATGTGGGTTGATCTTGTTCCCTAATTATCAGGATACGGTGTCCTAATAAGCCTTTACAAATTGGAGAGTTGAGTTTGATTGCAGGCTTATCAGCAAATTTACGGTTTCCCGCCACCGTGACGAGTACATCATAATTCTTGCGGAATATATTTCCTTCATCCTCAGCTCTTGGAAAGTCTGTATTATCGCTGTGAACGACAATAGGTTCGTTCGGATCCCAATTCAACAAGCTATGAATTAGCTCCAACTCATAGTGCTGTCTTTTACCTGATTTATTGCCATTCCAAAAGTTAAACATAGTTGTCCTAAGGGGGAACTTACATTTTATGACTGGTATGCTGACATAGGTTTAGCGTCCAAGAAAGCGCTTTCTTTTGTTTTTGAGAGAATCATACATAGATACAGTCTATGTATGTTGAGAATCGCGACGGAAAGGCTATTTTAAAGAAAGCACATAAGTTCATTGATGGGTTAGAGGTTCGACGATTAGGAAAGACCATGGGGGTACCATTAGTGAATTTTAACTTATTGTTTTTAAATTGTTTTTCGTGTTAGTGAACAATTAATGTGACGAATGGCACTGTTGTGTATTTCTATTCTCAATCTATTCTAAATTTGTGATCTATGGTTCGTTTCACCGAAATGTAAGTTGAAGAATCATTCTATCGGCTTATTATCCACCTAAAGAAAGCGGTTTCTTGATGCGAGTTGCCGATAGTGAATACGAAAACACCCCCTTTTTTAAAGTTAAAAGAAAGCGCTTTCTTTCTAGTTATTATCATTAAAAGGACAACGTGATGCACAAAAAGACATTGATTGCTTCGCTCGCCATTGGAGCTTTATTCGGAGCCTCTGTACAAGCAGATGAAGTTAAGCAGGGTGGCACACTAACGGTGCCAATTATCAATACTGGCTTTGTTGAAAACTTTAACCCTTATACAACTAAAGACTTGCTGCATGGGGTAATGTTTGAGCCATTGGTCGTATTCAACAACATGACAGGTGATGTTGATTATCGCCTGGCTGAGTCGGTTGAGTATTCAACTGACCTGAAAACATTGACGCTTAAGTTACGAGAGAATTTGAAGTGGTCTGATGGTTCAAAGTTAACTGCAGACGACGTTGTTTTTAGCTTTATGTTGACTAAAGAGGCACCAGCTTTTGACCAGAAAGGTATTTGGTCTTCAGGTAATTTAAAAGAAATCAAATCTATTGACGCGCGAACCGTCGTGTTTGAGCTGACGGAAGCGGATTCTACATTTGCTTGGAACTTAGAGCGTTACCATATTGTACCAAAGCATATTTGGTCGAAAGTTGAAGAGCTGACAACGTTTACCAACCTTAACCCGGTAGGTAGTGGCCCAATGACGACGGTTAAATACATTAAACCGCAACAGATGGAGCTGTGCCGAAACCCAAATTACTATTTAGAAAATAGACCTTATTTAGATTGCATCAACTTCCGTTCTTACAATGACAACTCTCAGATCCAACCTGCCTTAATCAAAGGTGAGATTGATTGGGGTTCAAATTTTATTGCTGACGTTGAGTCAACATTTGTCGATATGGATAAAGAAAATAACCATTTTTGGTATCCAGCGAATGATGCTATCCACCTTTACGTAAATACCAAAGAAGCGCCATTTGATGACCTAAGAGTACGACAAGCACTTTCTATGGCTCTTGATCGTGAAACCATCGTTGATATTGCTGCTTACGGTTATCCGACCGCAAACTTCAATGCTGGTGGCATCGGTGAGCTATACGAAACGCACATTGATAAAAATGTATCTAAGAAATATGGTTATCTAACTAAGTACGATGTTGAAAGAGCAAACGCTTTACTTGATGAAGCGGGCTTAGTTGACAAAAACGGTGATGGATTCCGCGACAAAGCAAACGGGGAAACGGTTGAGTTTGATATCGAGGTTGTAAACGGTTGGACCGACTGGATCCAAGTGGTTCAGATGGTATCTGAATACTTTGAAGAAGTGGGTGTGAAAGCAAACGTTAAGACTGTGGATTGGGCGGTATATGACAGCAATTTGAAAGAAAGCAAATATACCATGTCAATTAACTGGTCAATGGTCGCGACAAATCCAATCTTGGCGTACCAAGAGTACTTCTCAACGTCTCGAATCGGAAAAACTTGGCATGCTGGTCACGGTGTTAATTCACCAGAAATCGACGCATTGATCGACAGCTTCGGCAAAATTGGTGATGCAGAGCAGCAAGAGAAAGTGTTGAGTGAACTTCAGGAATTTACGGCTGAAAACCTTCCCTTTATCCCTCTATTTTCTAACCCAACTTGGTTCCAATACAGTACTAAACATATTGTTGGTTGGCCAAGTGAAAAAGACCCATACGTACAGCCAGTATGGTACGACGGTGGTAAGAGAGTAATAATTCTCAACAATCTACACCTTAAGTAAGTTATTTTTGAGAGGGCTACAGCTTAGGTTGTAGCCCCTAGGTTAAAAGATTTTTATGTCGTTTTTAATTCGCCGATTTGGCTTCTATTTTACCGCTTTCTTAATCGCTATCTCGTTTAATTTCATGTTGCCTCGCCTAATGCCAGGAGATCCTGTTGATGCTCTTTTCGCTGCAGCTCAAGGTCGAATGGATCCTGCTCAAATGGATGCTGTTCGTGAAATGTACGGTTTTGTTGATGGCAATGTTTTCGAACAATACTTCGCGTATATGAAAAGCGTATTCACTCTTGATCTGGGACCTTCAGTGCTTATGTTTCCTGTAAGTGTTTCAGATGTCCTTGCTATGGCACTGCCGTGGACTATGTTCCTAGCGCTTGGTTCGCTGATTGTTGCTCTTATCATTGGTGTCAGTATTGGTACGTATGCATCGTATCGACGTGAAGGGCTATTTGGACAAATTGTTCCGCCAGTTTTGGCATTTATTAGTAACTTCCCGTACATCGTGACCGCGTTACTGTTGTTCTATTTCTTCGGTTTAAAACTCGAACTATTACCTTTGGCATACACTTATGACCCATCGCTAGAGCCAGGTTTTACATGGGAGTTTATTTCTAGTGTGGCTAAACACGCTGTGTTGCCTATGGGCTCTATGGTCCTGGTTGGGATCGCAACATGGGTCTTCAATATGCGTAATGCGATGATCAATGTGTTGGGTGAAGATTACGTAACGATGGCTGAGGCCAAAGGCTTGAGTAGTTATCGTGTTATGTCTCGCTATGCTGGTCGAAATGCCATCCTTCCTGTTGCGACCGCTATTGCAATGGCAATCGGATTCTCATTCGCAGGCTCAATCATGACCGAAGTGGTTTTTAACTACCAAGGCTTGGGGAACATCCTTCTTAAAGGCATAGTTGCTCGTGATTACCCACTTATCCAAGCCATTCTTCTTATCTTGGTGACAGCGGTACTGACCGCTAACTTTATTGCCGACCTTCTATATGTCTGGCTTGACCCTAGAATCTCGAACTGAGGCGCATGATGGATAATTTAATGGATACTCAAAAAACCGCTAACCAGCCGAATATGCCAGTACGTGAGCCAAAATGGTCGTGGAAAAACGTAAAGAAAACTCTCGGTAAAGCTTACGCATTTTTCTACGGTAACCCTCCAGCCATTGTAGGTACTTTTTTACTTACGATTGTCTTAGCTGGGGCGTTATTTGCGCCTGTATTATCGACTCATAATCCAGAAAAGCGCGTAGCACGTCCACATATTGCACCAAGTTCTGAGCATATTATGGGCACTACTCGTAGCGGGCGTGATGTATATAGCCAGGTTCTATTTGGAGCAAGAAAGTCGCTTACTGTTGCGATCTCTGCGGGCGTAATCGCGATGACAATAGCAGTGCTCGTCGGGGTTTCATCTGGTTACTTTGGTGGAAAAGTCGATGAACGCTTGAACTTCGTTACTAACGTATTTCTTGTGTTTCCACAGTTGCCCTTGCTGATTGTTCTCGCCGCATTCTTAGGGCAGGTCGGTTCGCTGGTTATTACCGTGTTGTTAGGAATAACCTCCTGGCCTTGGGGAGCTAGGGTGATTCGTGCACAGACCATGGCAATTAGAAGCAAAGAATTCATCATTTCTGCAGAAGTTATGGGTGAATCAAAAATCCGCATTATTTTAGTAGAGATCTTACCAAACTTAGTTTCGATTGTTTTTGGCGGGTTCCTAGGCACGGTTATCTACGCAATGGGCTCTGAAGCTGGTCTAGGTATTTTAGGTTTAGGTGATGCAACAGAAGTGAGTTGGGGCTCTATGCTGTATTGGGCACAGACCTCTTCATCGTTATATACCGGAGCGTGGTGGGAAATGCTGGTTCCTGCATTGGCGTTAGCGATTACTGGTGGTGGACTCGCATTGATTAACATGTCAATTGACCAAGTGAGCAACCCTAAATTACGTACGGGCCCACACATCAAACTGTGGCACAAACTTAAAAAAGAAGCAGATAAACGCCGAGGCCTATAATGAGCAATCTATTAGAAATTAATAACCTGTGTGTTGATTACGTTTCTCCTAATGGCGTAGCAAGAGCCGTTAATGACGTTAGTATTTCCATTGCGCCCGGTGAAACGCTCGGTATTGCCGGTGAGTCTGGTTGCGGTAAAAGTACATTGGCTTTTGCTATATCACGCCTACACAAAGCACCAGCGCTTATCTCTGAGGGTGAAATACTCTACAAAGGGCAGGATGTTTTAAAGATGAATAACAAGCAGTTACGTGACTTCCGTTGGAATGACGTTTCTATTGTTTTTCAAAGCGCAATGAACTCACTTAACCCTGTCATTACCATCGGTGAGCAGCTAACGGACGTTATTCTAGCGCACAGAAAAATACCTTATAAACAGGCTCACGATCGTGCGGTCGAGCTGTTAGGAACGGTTGGGATTCATGGCGACAGAATGTCGAGCTTTCCCCATCAACTGAGTGGAGGTATGCGTCAGCGAGTTGTTATTGCGATTGCTTTGGCGCTGGAACCTAAACTGATCATCATGGACGAGCCAACAACGGCACTTGATGTAGTGGTTGAACGTGAAATCTTGAATGAACTGTATGAGCTTAAGAGTAAGTTTGGCTTCTCTATTCTGTTTATTAGTCACGACTTAAGCCTCATGGGCGAAATTGCTGATCGAATTGGCGTGATGTATGCGGGTAACCTTATTGAATTAGGTGATGCGAAAACGGTATTTAGTGAACCTAAGCATCCTTATACAAAAGGGCTTATCTCTTCATTCCCGACTATTCATGGGCCAAAAGAACGTCTCTACGGGATCCCTGGGAATCCTGTCAACCTTTTGGATACACCTCAAGGATGTAACTTCCAAGAGCGATGTGGCGAATGCATTTCAATGTGCATTAAAAGTGAGCCTCGTTTGGGCGCTATTGCGACTGGGCATCACGTATCTTGTCACCTAGTTTGAGCGAAAGATTATGAATACTTTAAAGAACGTTGATAAAAGCGAAGTTATCTTATCAGTTAAGAATTTGGTAAAAGATTTCCCACTTGGCCAGTCAGTCAAAAGCAATATGATGCGAGCCGTAAATGATGTTTCATTTGATCTTCGTAAAGGAGAAGCATTAGCGATTGTTGGCGAATCTGGCTCAGGGAAAAGCACAGGAGCTCGAATTCTTACCCGAATTTACGATAAGACGGCTGGAGATATCGAATTCAAAGGTGAGCCTCTGTCTGATTATATTGAAAAATATGGTGAGCTTGAATATGCACGCCAAGTGCAAATGATTTTTCAAGACCCGTTTGGCTCGTTGAATCCTGTACATACGATTTACCACCATATTGCGCGACCATTACTTATCCATAAACGAGCAGAAAAAGAAGCGATTCCGAACCTCGTTTATGAATTGCTTGAAATGGTTGGGCTTACACCAGTTAAAGAGACCGCAGAGAAGTACCCCCATGAACTAAGTGGTGGACAACGACAGCGTGTCGCAATTGCACGCGCAATTGCTGTTAGCCCTGAAGTTATCCTAGCTGATGAACCTATCTCTATGCTTGATGTGTCTGTGCGGTTAGGAATCTTAAACCTAATGGCTGACTTGAAGGATAAGCATGGTATTTCGTTCATGTACATCACTCATGACATTGCGACAGCGCGTTATTTTGCTGAGAAAACGGCGGTGATGTATGTAGGACATATGGTCGAATGGGGCAATAGCGACAACGTCACTCAGAACCCACAACATCCGTATTCTCAGTTGTTGTTGTCAGCAGTGCCAGAAGTCGGTAAATCGGGCAAGCGTGACATGAACGTGAAAAAAGGCGATATCCCTTCTTGGAAGCCAAGTAGCGTAGGTTGCCCGTTCGCAAGCCGTTGTATGAAAGCCGATAAACTTTGCACGCAATCAATACCAGAACCGACTCAAATTGCAGAAGAGCATTTTGCTCGTTGTCATCATTTGTAAACTTTAAATCCTTTTTGAAACGCAAAAGAAAGCGCTTTCAAAGTTTAAGTGTAAGAATTTTTTGGAATTTTGATATGAAACAAGACTACAACTCAACACCAGAGGTCGATGGCAAGTTCGTTGATTTAGATGGTGAGCGTTACTACCAAATCTCTAATGTTGACCAAATGACGCCATTCTTTATTAGCGTTGTATCGTCGAGCGATCACTGGTTATTTATTTCATCAACAGGCAGCCTTTCAGCTGGACGCATTCGTCCGGAAAATGCGCTTTTTCCTTACAAGTCTGTTGACCATATTCATGAAAATGCGGAAAACACCGGCTCAAAATCCATCTTCCGTATTGAACATGGCGACAAGGTTGTACTTTGGGAACCGTTTAATACATTCCATGATGGTATTTTTGATGTTGAACGCAATCTTTATAAAAATACGATTGGAGACAAGATTGTATTTGAAGAGATAAACCATACTTTGCAACTACAGTTCCAATACAGCTGGAATACGAGTGAAAAATACGGCTTTATTCGTCGTTCAAAACTGACCAACCTCGCGAGCTTTGAGCGTAAAGTCGAAGCACTAGATGGCTTACAAAATATACTTCCTTCAGGCGCTCCGTTATCAGCTCTCCAAACAAGAAGTGCATTAGTTGATGCGTACAAGTGGAATGAACAAGTTGATGGTAGTTCATTAGCTCTGTTCAGCATGTACGCGAAATTGAGCGATAGAGCCGACCCTGCTGAATCTTTGCTAGCGACGACAGTCTTCAGCTTAGAAACGGAAAGCAGCCAAATTTTATTGACGAGTGCTCAAGTTAATGCGTTCAGAAAAGGTCGAGCGGTTAAAAGTGAACCTTTAACGAAAGGGGTTAGAGGGAGCTATTTAGTTCATAAGTCTCTGACGCTGCGAGCACATCAAACCAAAGTTTGGTCGATTGTCGCTGATATAGACAAGACTCATTCCGATATCTGTCAGCTTCAATCTGAGCTCTCTGTTCCTGCTAACCTAGCACTAGCTTTAGAAAAGAGCGTTGCAGATAATCAAGATGAATTGATCACATTAATGTCTGGCGCGGATGCGTGGCAAATAACAGCTGAAGAAAATACCAGCGTTCACCATTATGCCAATGTGTTGTTCAATAACATGCGTGGTGGCGTGTTTGAAAACGGCTATATGTTAGAAAAGGTTGACGTAGTTAAAACTATGGAAAAGGCCAACTCTCAGGTAGCTGGCCGCCATCAAGACTTTTTTGATCAGTTAGGGGATGTTTTCAGCCATTCTGAATTAGTTTCGCGCGCTAAAGCGACAGGGGATTCTCAATTAGTTCGATTGAGCTACGAGTATCTACCGCTTACTTTTGGACGTCGTCATGGTGACCCTAGTCGCCCTTGGAACCACTATGAGATTAAGCTTAAAGATGAAAATGGCGAACGCTTACTTTCTTATCAAGGCAACTGGCGTGATATTTTCCAAAACTGGGAAGCGATGGCTCTTAGTTATCCAGGGTTCATCAAATCATTCATCTCTAAGTTTGTTAATGCTTCAACGGTGGATGGTTACAATCCGTATCGAATTACTAAAGATGGTGTAGATTGGGAGCTGTTAGAGGCGGATGATCCTTGGAGTAACATTGGTTACTGGGGCGATCATCAAATCATTTATCTATTAAAATTCCTTGAGTTAGCAGACAAATTTGAGCAAAGCGATCTTATCGAATTACTAGAGAGTGACATTTTTAGTTATGCCAACGTGCCTTACGAGCTTTGTGGAGTTCAAGGCCTCTTTGATAACCCTAAAGATACCGTAGAGTTCAACCAAGACTTGCAGGAATTGACAGAGCAACGTGTAAAGAGCTTAGGCAGTGACGGTCGCTTGTTGATGACGGGAGACCAAGAAGTTTATATGGTCAACTTAATGGAGAAGATACTCGTCCCTTTATTGGCGAAATTGAGTAACTTAGTGCTTGATGGTGGTATTTGGCTCAATACACAACGTCCAGAATGGAATGACGCAAACAACGCTATCGTTGGCAACGGCCTCTCAATGGTAACCTTGTACTACATGCGTCGCTATGTTGCCTTTATGCAGCGCCTGTTAGAGAAGTCACCATCGTCATACAGTATTTCCAAAGAAGTGTTTGAGTGGATGTCTTCTGTTACACAGATCGTTTCAGAGGCAAATACAGAGATTCGTCAAGATACGGTCACTCGTCAAACGCGTAAAGCAATGCTGACTAAGCTGGCTAAATCCGCTGCTAATTATCGTGAGCGCGTGTACCGAGTAAATGGATTCTCAGGGAAAACGAAAGTTGAGAAAGAAGCGATTGTTCAATTGATGGGCGCGAGCTTAAAAGTCCTAGATTCTACGATTGCAAACAACTTGCGTGAAGACGGTTTGTACAATGCGTATAACATCTTGAGTTGTTCTGGTGAGAGCTTAATGGTTGAAGAGCTTTACCCTATGCTAGAAGGGCAAGTTGCAGTATTGAGCTCGGGTCTATTATCATCTAAACAAGCGGTTGAGTTGTTGGATAAATTGTTTGCCAGTGACATGTATCGTGCTGATCAAAATAGCTTCATGCTTTACCCTGACCGTGAGCTGGCTTCTTTTATGGACAAAAACTGTTTAGACGCTAAAGACATTGACCAGAGCAAATTGTTAAGCATGATGGTTGTTGCCAAAGATAACCGATTAGTAAACCAAGACAGCAAAGGTTCTTACCACTTCAATTCAAGCTTTGAAAACAAAGGTTTCCTTCAGGCTGCGATTGATGAAATTAAAGCCGATTACCCGTCAATTAGTGATGATGAATTTTGTCATGTATCTAGTTTGTATGAGCGTGTATTCAACCATAAAGCCTTTACTGGGCGTTCGGGAACCATGTTTGGTTATGAAGGTTTAGGTTGTATCTATTGGCATATGGTTTCTAAGTTGCTGCTAGCTGTGCAAGAAAACTATCAGCATGCTTGGAGTATGGACTCTAATAGCCAGGAAACTCTTAAATTAGCGGATTACTATTACAAAGTGAGAGCTGGTATTGGTTTCAACAAAACGCCGGAAAACTACGGTGCGTTTCCGACGGATCCGTATTCTCATACGCCAAAGCACTCTGGAGCACAGCAGCCAGGGATGACAGGGCAAGTTAAGGAAGAAGTGATTACTCGTTTTGGAGAGCTAGGTCTAGAGGTCGTTGATGGCACAATTGTAATTAACCCTTCACTTCTTAGTCCTAAAGAGTTCTTACAAAAAGCGGCGACTTTTGACTGCCAAAATATTGAAGGACAAATGCAGAGCTTTATTGTTCAGGCTGGGCAACTGGCTTTTACTTACTGTCAGGTACCGTTTATTTACCAACTCAATGATGAGCCAACACAGGGTATTGAAGTTCAGTTTAAAGACGGAACAAGTGAGGCATTTGCATCGTTAACGCTAAACCATGAAATGGCTTCACAGCTCTTTTCTCGTAGTGGTCTTATTGAGAAAGTCGTTGTCGTGTTGTCAAAGCACCAGTTACTCTAATTCTAATTTAAAGTGAAATAAAAAGGCTCTAAGTGAATACTTAGAGCCTTTCTTTTAAGTGTAAAAAATGGGGTGCTTGATATACAAAAATCAAAGCTTAGCCACGGACTCTCTTACAATCAATGTCGGGGTTAGTTTGTGCTTCAATGGGTAGTCGCGTTTATTAATTAACGATAAAACACCTTTTGCAGCTTCTTCTCCCATCTCATGAACTGGAAAGTCGACCGTCGATAAGCGAGGACGAATATGCTGGCTATGAGTATCGTTATCGAAGCCTACGACTGAAAGGTCTCGCCCAATAATGAGGTTTCGCTCTGCTGCTACGTCATATACAGCAAGCGCGATGTTGTCATTTTGACAGAAAATCGCGGTGATCTCAGGGTCTCGGTCTAACAAGCGTCGCGCAGCTTCGTGGTTGCCTTGATGATCAAAGCGTCCCTCTACAAACAGCCCTGCGTCGTATTCGATACCGAACTCTAACAAGGCATTTCGATACCCTTGAAAGCGATCTCTACTATCAACTTTACTCAACTGGCCTGTGATACAAGCGACTTTTTTATGGCCGTTCTCAAGTAAGTGCTTCGTTGCAAGGTAGCCACCAAGCTCATTATCAATGTAAATACAGCGATCAGAAATCTCAGGAATAAAACGGTTGAGAACAATCATTGTTTCACTGTCTTTCGCTATTTTGATCAGTTCGTCATCACTGAGCTTGTCTGAGTGAACAATGAGGCCATCCACAAGTTTAGATTGCAAAAACTGGATAGAATCGAGCTCTTTGGTTCGTGATTCCTGGCCACTTGTAACGATTAAGTGAATATTATTTTGGCGAACGGTATCTTCGGCTGTATGCATTAATGGTCCATAGAAAGGCCCATCAAGCGAACCAACTAGCATGCCAATGCTATTTGAACGACTGGAGGCTAGAGCTTGTGCAAACGCATTAGGCTTGTAGCCTAGTTGATCAATAGCTTTGAATACTTTTTCGCGATTGGCTTCCTTTACCGTAGGGTGACCATTTAATGCTCGTGAGACGGTTGATTGAGAAACTTGAGCAAGTTCAGATACTTCTTTAATGGTGATCAATGGTAGTGGCCTTATCTCTACAAGGAGTGAACTAAGCTATATTACCTTCGTGATCAATAAGAGCCTAGTAATCCAATGATTAATATTTAAAAACTCAGAACTGCTTAACGCTAAATTTGAAGGTTAAGCATACAAAGTAACGTCACGAATATTTCCATATACTCGTTCAAATATCAAGCAAGCGCTTTCTTTGTGTTGTAATAAAAGTGAATCTGTTTTTCTGAACTTCGTTGTAAGCTAGAAAAAACAGAAGCCTTAGAATAAAGGGATTCTAGGGTGTTATGCAGATAATCAGGTCAAAAAATTCTTGAGAATCTACACAAACCACAACGAATTTTAGCAAAATGTGAAACCCAACAAGAAAGCGCTTTCTTAAGGTGAGCGTTGTCTCTTTTTTGAACTATGCACTTTTATATACTCATTTTGAAAAAGTCGTGCATGGCATATTCATATTAGATCCATGCTCGCGGAGTTATTCACTAATCGACTTTCTTTTATGGGTGCCGACATTACGTGTCGCCTGCATTGAAAGTCGTGATACAAGGAGTTGTAATGCAACATCTAACCAATCAGGTAAAGATATTAACGTCTTTTATTTCTGCCGCTTTGATGTCTGGCTGCACGGCGATAGAGCTGCCGGTATCCGAAAGTCCGGACTTAGCTCAAACTGAAAAACCGATCGTGCTATCCCATGCTCCAGTTACTTTAAGTCCAGACTGGCTATTGGTATGGGAAGACCAGTTTGAAGGCGAGCAAATAAATAAACGTAATTGGTCATTAGAAGTGAACTGTTGGGGGGGCGGGAACAATGAACAACAGTGCTACACGGATGATCCCAATAACGCATTTGTTAAAGATGGCTTTTTACACATTGTCGCGCTGAAGCAAAGTCATACTGGGCCTGACAATGCTGAAGGTACGATTGGCGGAGCAACTAAGACACTCCCTTATACTTCTGCGAGGCTTAGCACAAAAGACAAGCGTGACACCAAATATGGCCGTTATGAAATCAGAGCAAAGTTACCTGGTGGACAAGGTTCATGGCCCGCAATTTGGATGCTGCCAACCGACAATAAATATGGCACATGGGCAGCTTCTGGCGAAATCGATATTATGGAAGCGGTTAACCTAAACACACTTTCAGATGCGGCGGGAGTGAAAAATGATGATCTAGAGAGCCGAGTCTACGGGACGTTACATTACGGACGAAATTGGCCAGACAATGTTTATAAAGGGCAGGCCGCGACATTGCCAAATGGTGTGAACCCTACTGAGGGCTTCCATACATACGCGATTGAGTGGGAAGAAGGTGAAATTCGTTGGTATGTAGACAATATTCATTACGCGACTCAAACTCAAGAGGGCTGGTACAGCCAATATGAAGCGGAAGAAGGGGAACTCATTAATGCGAGTGGAGCAGCTCCGTTTGATGAAAAGTTTCATTTGTTATTGAACTTGGCTGTCGGTGGAGCGTGGTCAGCAAACGCAAATGATAAAGGCATCGACGAAGGTTTGTTTCCGAAAACAATGCTAGTTGATTCAGTAAAGGTATACCGTTGTAAGGTTGATCGTTGGAAAGGAAAAGGGTGTGCAAGTCGCTCTGAACATGCAATACAAGTAATAGGGCACGAAGCTCCAGAGATCTTAGCAACCGATGATAGTTATGCTGATGGACCAACGTTGGAGATTTTTACCGAAACTCTTAACGCAAGCTTGGCTTATGCAAGTTATGACCCATTGGATATTGTTGACTATCAAGAAGTGAGCGAACCAGATCGTGGAACAGTGCTACAAGTGAATAAGAATGAAGGATCAGGAAATATCTATTTTCGTTCTCCTGTAACGGATGTGACACATTGGCAAGAAACGGGTGAACTGGTCTTTGATTTGAAAGTTGAGAGTATGGCCGACGGGGTTGAACTACTGGTTAAGATGGACAGTGGCTGGCCGAAAACAAGTGACTATACCGTGCCGCTATCAGCAATGAATGAATGGAAGACGGTACGTATTCCAATAGCTGACATTTTAAAGAGAGACAACCGTTTTGCTGGTGGGAATCAGGCTGATCCAACAATGATCACTAACCTTTTAGTGTTTGAGCCTCAAGGAAAAATGAGTTTTAAATTAGACAATATGCGATTTGAAAAGTAAGCCTTAAGGGGTTTGAATAAAAGTCTGAATATAAAGGGAACATACAATGTATGTTCCCTTTTTTATTTTGACGATTATTTGAGGAAGGCAATCGACGATGTATTCCGAAACAGGTTCTGAGTGATTGAACGGAGCAATTCGTCCTTAATATGTAAACAGTGACATTTTTCTTGGTTCCATGATTGTTCAAACAAAATACTTAACATCTTTATTTTTGTGACTCACGCATAAGAAAGCGCTTTCTTTGGTGGGGTTGATCACGGTTTATATTCACGAGATCGATTTATACTCTTTCCATACCAACTGAGCGGTTAGAGCCAATAAGATTAAGAGTGCATAGTGAATGTGGGCTTAGATTTGATCTTCTTTAAATCTGTTCGATTGGTTTTTTTAAGAAAAACAAAGAAAGCGCTTTCTTTTTGAAAGTATAATTTGGAACATGGAGTTATTATGAAACTTTCTAAGCTTACCCTTGCTTGTTTAGTCGCTACTGCTGGCTTGTCTACTGTACCTGCTGTACATGCTGAAAAATCGGATGGATTTGAATTTCACGGTTATTTCCGTGCTGGTGTTCTATTCAGTGAAAATGATGATTTTAAACGAGCAAAGTTCCCAGCATCTAAAGAGCGTTTAGGTCGATTGGGTGTTGAGTCGGATAGCCACTTTGAAGTTGCACTGCAGAAAAATTTTGAGAATGACGGTGGTCAGAAAATTCGAATCAAAACACGAGCAGCAGCCAACAATGCGGAATATGCAACCAACCAACTTGGTGCCAATGCCGATGCAACCAACAGCGAAATTGGTATGGCAGAAACTTTTGTCGAGTTTGAAGGTGTATCTGAAACCGGTGTTGTATGGGGTGGTAAGCGCTTTTATGGTAAAGATAATTACATCTTTATGACCGACTTTTTCTACACGGATATGTCAGGTACTGGTGTTGGTATTGAAGGTGTTGAGCTAGGTGGTAATAAGTGGGACTTTGCTTATATTGCAAGCGATGACTCTGGCGATACAAGTTTCTGGGGTGACAGCAACAACATCATGCATGCACTTCATGCTGGCGTGAACTTTGGCAGTGTTGAGCTTCACGCTATGGCTAAGTATATGCCAGACAATATGGTCGATTTAGGTTTTGGTAATGGCCCAGAAGCATTCGCTGAGAATGGCTATGAAATGACGGCAATTGTTCACACTGAGTCTGTCTTTGGGTTGTCAGATAAAGGTTTTACAAAATACATCGCGCAGGCTGGTAAAGGCTTAGGTTCAGGTAACCTTTTAGGCGGTACTCTTACGACTTACAACACGTACAAGCCTGGTAGCGACTATCAAAGTTGGTTAACGACAGGCACGGGCTGTGGTACGTCTTGTTTGAAGGCTGTTGATGAAAACGATGTATCGCTACGTGCTTTAGCATGGGGTGGGTACTTTTTTGAAAATGGTGTGAATATTTTCCACTCTCTTCAAACCCAGTACAACGATTTTGACAATGGTGACACAGACGGCTGGGTATCAGCAATGGTGCGACCAACGTTCCCAATTTCAGAAAACTTCTTTATCGCTACCGAAGCTGGTTACATGTACAACTACGAAGACCGTAATGGTGAGTCAAAGAATTCTTATGATTACAAGCTAACAGTAGCACCGACTCTAGTTGTGCACTCTGGCTTCGGTCCATCTCCAGAAATTCGCTTCATGGCATCTTACCTTGATGGTGAAATGCAAGATGGTACGGGTAAAGAGGGCGACTTTGTTGTAGGTATTCAAGCTGACATGTGGTGGTAGAATTTTTTACCTTCGGGTCTTAAGTGATATCGAGCATACCGGGGGAGTGGTATGACGGCCTTGCCTTTAGGGCGGGCAAGGTTCTCGATATCCTATTTATTGCAATAGTTGAGCTCTTTCCTAGCAGCACAAAGAGTTTCATTTTTATTGCTATGAGTCTTCCATATTTGAGTTTCGTTTCAAATGTGTTCTTGCCAAAGATACTCATCGACCGCTTCGAAAGGAGCGGTTTTTTTATGTGTGACATATCTAATCTTTTAAGGCTTAAGGCTTAAGGCTTAAGGTTTAAGGTTTAAGGTTTAAGGTTTAAGGTTTAAGGTTTAAGGTTTAAGGGGGAAAGGGGGAAAGGGTTATGAGTTATGGGAAGAATGTTGCTTTCTAAATTCGCGAGGGCTGCATCCATTTTGGGCCTTAAAACATTTGGAGAAATAGTTGCTGTCAGAAAAGCCGCAAGACTCAGCAATGTGTTGGATGCTTTTGTTGTCGTTTAATAATAAGGATGCCGAGTGTCGAATTTGAAGGTCTTTGACGTATTGGTTTGGGGATGTATTTAAAAACTGCCTGAATAACCTTTCTAGTTGCCGCTTGCTGATATAGGCCGCTTGCGCAATGGTTTCTGTATCTAATCCTACTTCTTTGTAATGACGGTCAATATGTGCGAGAGCACGGCTCAATGCCAGGGTTGTTCTTGGTAAGCTATGGGTCTGTTCTTGATATCGCCGAGCAAGTTCTATCGCAAGTTGCTGCATTGTGCTCGTCAATATGATTTCAAACCCCTGTTCTGCGTTGTCGTATTCCGATTTGATTTGTTGTAGAAGTCCATTGATTCGTTTCAACTGAGAAAGTGATAACGTAAGCTTTGCTTGATATTCAGATGCTTGTCGAGCAATTGGTTCTACCTTGAAAAGCGCTTGATAACCTGGCATTTGACGCATTGAAGGGACCTCAAAAAAAGGCAATGCCGTATCAAACATCAAGTTTACAATCTTCAGTTTATTTACTTCACAAAATCCATGTTCAATATCCCCATTAATAACAAATACATCTCCTGTACTTAAAGGGTAAGTGTGGCTAGCTACCGTATGCTTTCCACTACCACTCACAACTAAGAAAAGTTCAGAAAAGTCATGGCTATGTACGTCAAAGTCGAAATCGTGATGACCATCGACATAGGCAAATTTTATCTGAGGATATCTCTGATGACTTTGGAGTCTAAACTTGGTTTTCATGTCGCTATTTTACCTATTTCTGTCGCTTATTTGGTAGTTAAACGCCGTGGTTAAGATTACTATTTTTTGAACAAAGACAATATTAACTTTTAGAGCGAGAGGTCAAATTTTTGCTCTAAGTAAAAAAATAGTAGGACTTTAAATGAATACTGTGGAAATTCTCGAAGCACAGAAGCAGCTTGCACCCATAAGTCGACAAGCGGCTACTGAGGGCATTGTGCTACTAAAAAATAGTGATTCAATATTGCCATTGCAGGCTAGTGATACGGTGTCTCTTTTTGGTCGCTGTCAGATTGATACCTACCGAAGTGGCACTGGATCTGGTGGAGCTGTGAATGTCCCTTATTCCGTTAATGCATTACAGGGCTTGTATGAGAATCCAAACATCAATCTTAATCTCAGTTTGGTGGAGGTATACAAACGTTGGGTCAAGGACAACCCGTTCAATGACGGAGGAGGTGGTTGGGCAGCAGAACCTTGGTTTCAAGATGAAATGCCTCTTTCAAATTCAGTTGTGATGGATGCCGTTGCCAAATCTAACAAAGCCGTTATTTTTATCGGTCGAACGGCGGGTGAAGATCAAGATAATGCACAGCAGCAAGGCAGTTACAATTTAACCGCGCTAGAAATACAAATGTTGGAGAAAGTGACAGAATATTTTGATGATGTCATTGTGATACTGAACGTGACCAACATAATCGATATGTCATGGACAAGTTCACTTAAAGGTTCTGCTGCGATTAAGGCTGTTCTGTATAGTTGGGCCGCAGGTATGGAAGGTGGGCATGCTTTAGCTGATGTTTTATCAGGTGATGTTAGCCCGAGTGGACGTTTGACCGACACTATTGCGCACTCTTTATCTGATTATCCTTCCAGCGCTAGCTTCGGAAATAAAGAGCGTAATCTGTACCAAGAAGATATCTATGTCGGGTATCGGTATTTTGAAACTTTCAATCCTAAAGCTGTTCAATTTGAGTTTGGTTTTGGGCTGTCCTACACCCGCTTTTCCAATCAATTAAATGCATTGACGACTCTTGGTTCCGGCTCTGAACAAGAGTTAGTCTTCGATATTGAAGTTAAAAACATAGGCGAGAAATACAGTGGTAAGGATGTGGTTCAACTGTATGTTGAATCGCCTCAAGGTCACCTTGGTAAGCCTTCACGAGCACTGATCGGTTTTGTGAAAACACCGACCTTGGACCCGCAAGATACGGTGTGTTTGACTATTTCATGTCCTCTATCTTCCTTCGCATCATTTGATGACTCCGGTAAAACGGGACACCCAAATAGTTACGTACTTGAAGCTGGAGAATATCACTTTTATCTAGGAGGAAGTGTTCGCCAGGCAAAGCTTGTTAGTGAGAGCGTTAAAATAGAAGAGCTGTTAGTTGTTGAGCAATTAACGGAAGCACTTGCTCCTGTCACCGGATTTAGTAGGTTGATCCCAAAAGGCAACGAGGAAAATGGTGTTTACAGTTGCGATTACGAATCTGTGCCGCTGCGAACTATTGATTTGAGTAAACGTATTCTGAGTGAGCTTCCAAGCTCTATTCCTCTTGGTGAAGATACGGGCATTCGTTTACTGGATGTTAAGCAGGGGCGAGCGAACATTGACGAATTTATCTCGCAAATGACCGTAAAGCAGTTAGCGACAATTGTTCGTGGGGAAGGTATGTGCAGCCCTAAGGTGACGCCAGGTACTGCTGCTGCTTTTGGGGGTGTTTCGCCGAGCTTATTTGATTTAGGTATCCCTGTCGTTGCAGCTGCTGATGGTCCGTCTGGTATCCGAATGGACAGCGGACATAAAGCATCTCAAGTCCCAATTGGTACATTATTAGGCTGTACATGGAACCCAGAACTGAATGAGAAACTATTTCATTTAGTGGGGAAAGAGATGCAAGCCAATCATATTGATACGTTGCTTGGTCCTGGGATTAACATCCACCGCCACCCTTTGAATGGTCGAAATTTTGAGTATTTCTCAGAAGATCCATTTCTCTCAGGGGTAATAGCTGCATCTCAAACTCTTGGTCTTAAAGCTGCAGGAGTATCTGGCACAATCAAGCATTTGGTGGCGAATGATCAAGAAACGTCACGGTTTGATGTTGATAGTGTTATATCTCAAAGAGCACTTCGTGAGATTCATCTGAAGCCTTTTGAAATAGCGGTAAAACAAGGAGGAGCTTCGAGTGTTATGACCTCCTACAACCCTATTAATGGTCACTGGGCTGCATCCAATTACGACCTCAATACTACGATTCTTCGTGGGGAGTGGGGTTATAAAGGGATAGTGATGACGGATTGGTGGGCAAAAATGAATGACCCAATCAAAGGTGGCTCTGAAAGTCGAAGTTACACATCCTTTATGCTTCGCTCTCAAAATGATCTTTATATGGTTGTTGAGCATGATGGTGCGGAAAATAACGTGTCGAATGACGATACGTTACAGGCGCTTGAAAACGGAACGTTGAGCTTAGGGGAGTTGCAACGAAGCGCGATGAATATTTGTCGTTTTATTATGGACTCTCCAGCAATGGGTCGCCCATTAGTCGCTTTTGATCCAGTTAAGAGCTTTGAGGCGACCCAAAATCTTAATAAACAACAGAGTAAAACTGATGGAGACTTTTGCTCTCTGACGGCAGAGCAACATGCAATAGTATTACCACTTAATATCAGAGAAAACCGTAGCATTGTTTTGGAAGTTAAACAGGCTGGTGTGTATCGATGTGCAGGTATTGTTAACTACGATAGTGGCACTTTGGCTCAATCTGCGTGTAGTTTAAGTCTCAATAACGTGTACGCGATGTCTCTATCAGTGAATGGTACTAATGGCGAGACAGTTTCAGTTGAGGGGCTCTCCGTTAAGCTTGATAAAGGCTTTTATTCTTTGGATATTGAATTCATCAAATTAGGCTTAGAATTGGAGCAATTAGTATTTTCGTTTATGCCTGAATAGGGCTAAGGGATAACAGTCGTTTATTTAACTCTCGTTGCTCAAAAAAGAGGTAAAGTGAGAGAAAATAAACGACTACTTTGAGGTTGAGTTATTGTGCTTTTTGATATTGCTTCATCGCGTCAACAAAGGAGTTTCGCATCCCTTCGATTCCTAATCGCTCAGATTCTTCAACGTAAGTCAGTGCTGCACTAAAATCTCCAGATGAAACCGAGTTTTCTATAAGAGTTTGATAAACCTCTTTCTTATTCAGTGTATTTTCCGTTAATAAATCTGATTGGGCTACGGTTGATTCTGGAATAATTTGTTGAACTCGCTTTTGACGGTTTTGTTCTTCAACAACGGTGGTTACCGCTGTGAATTTAAAATCAAAGGAGACTTTCCCGATTGCAGAATGAGGGATGGCGTAGTCCGTGTTATGAGCGATGTTTGCCTGGATATCACCAGAACGTATCGCCATATCACTTGGTTTTTCGACAGGAGTTGTTTCCGCGAGTGCTTCGCTGGTTGTGAATACGACCAAGTAAGCAGGAGCCTCGCCGTTTAAGTAACGTTCTTGCAGTTCGATTTGCGCGCCATATTGTGCACCATCAAGCAGGCTAAGTGGTTGGTACTTAATACTTTCATTGCCAATGACATCTAGCGGCTGGTAATTTTTGTCTAAGACTAAAAGTGACGGAACGAATGCTGAATAACTAGCATTTGAAGTCACTGAAAAACGAATAGCATCTAGTGTTGCAGGAAGCTTTAGCCCTCCAGCAAAGGATCGGCCCGATTTGAACTCGATCTTAGGGCTTGCTGTGGTGATCGAAACAGATGTTTCTTCTGGGTTCGTAACGCTTTGATATTGAATTGTACTCAGGTTTTCACAGCAGTTTTCGTTGTTCTGTAGTGACTCTAGCCCCGGAGAAGTTTTGTGGTAGCTAACCGGTGACTCTGTCACTGTTGAACAGGCGCTTAGTGCGAATACCGCTGGTAGAATTGCTAAATATTTCATAATTTCTCACAGTTAAAAAAGCATATCTGATTCAGAGTGCCTGATTGATAATAGAGATACACTACAAGAAAGCGCTTTCTTTTTGAGTGACGAACACCAAATTTAAAGAAATAGTCGCTAATAATTAGTACGAATTAGGTAACAGGCTGCCGTTGGGCTGTTACCTAGATTGAAAGTTAACGAGATACCGAACTTAACAACTGAGTAAAGCGTTGCCATGATTTTTGGTCAGCTTCATGTTGATAGTTATTCGATCCGAATACTGTGAAGGCGTGTGGCGCACCACTATAAGTGATCATCTCATGCGGAACTTTGGTTGATTCAAGTTGAGCGGCGAGGCTTCCAAAGTCGTGCATTGAAATCATGGCATCAGCCGTGCCGTGGAACACGACTACGGGAGCTTTAGTCTGCGAGTAGTCTTGGCCTTTTGGTGTTGATAAACCGCCATGGAAGGTTACGTAAGCCTTCGAAGGAATTCCCGCACGAGCGGCTTCCAATACAGCAGCTCCACCAAAGCAGTATCCCATTATTACGTTGTTATCTAAGTTGCCGCCAAGTCTTTTCGCTTCCATGGCTCCTGCGTTGAGTAGCGCACGCATTTTCTCTCTGTCTTTGTACAGTTCACCTGTGTGTTGTTTTTTGTCTTTCACTTCGGTTGGGCGAATGCCTTTACCAAACAGGTCGATAGCGAACACGTTGTAACCGAGTTCGTTGAGCATCTCAGAACGTTTCTTTTCGTAATCGGTTAAGCCATCCCAATCGTGTATTAGCAGTACTAAAGGTGCTTGGTCACTGGCCTCACTCCAATAACCTTCGTAATCCATACCATCGACTTGGTAAGTGATGTTTTCTCCTGAAATCGCAGAGAAGGGCAGTAAAACTGAAAACAAGCCTAGCGTGGTGAGTGTTCGCATGCGTTATTCCTTTCGATGACAATTGACGTTCCAATCGAAAGTATAGATAACGCGATGATTCTCGCCATATTTCTGTCTCTAACTTGAAATGTATGGCAGGGATAGCCGGTGGCTATTGCTGATGAATAGCCATCGAGAGGGAGTGCGATGGCTGTTTTGTGATGTTTTCAGCTTACCAAAACTTGAATAGCTAAGCTGGGGAATAAAGGAAAACAACTACCAAGATGCGTTGGTTTTGCTAATGCTCATCTCTGGATACTTACGCTGATAGCGTGGCAACATCGATTCATTGCCTAAGATGCCACCTTGATGGATATAGATGACGGTTTTGGTTGGGTTGTCTTGTTGCCATTGTTCCAAGCATTGCCACATCAAAGGGTCATAGAGCAGGTCAAATTCAATGTCGGTTTGCTCTTGTAGATCCAACCAGGTTTGATAATCCTGCTGATACAGCTTACCGAAATGGTGCTTGGTTTTGAGCGGTAAGATCTGTGGGTGATCGGATTCGCCAAGTTCATTGAATTGTTGCGTTAAATAGTCATTACCGCCAACACACGCACAGGTTAACACCGGGATGTTGTGCACTTTTAAATGCTTATGCAGATACAGAGCCGTACTGCCGGTGCCTGCTGGTAGTGCAACCAAGAAATCGTGTTTGTTTTCGAAACGCGTCCAGCTGAGTATCTCCATCGCCAGTTGCTTCACGCCATATTCAGAAAGCTGAGAGCGTCCACCTTCAGGCAATACAATGCACTGAGAATCTGGCTGTCTTATTTGCTCAATATACTCCTGAGGGTGAAGCTCAGAGCCCGTCTCTTTGACTGAAATCACCTTAGCGCCTAAGTCTACAGCGCCACGGTAATTGCCGATTGGACGTTCTTTTAGCCATTGAGGAAGGTGATCAACGTAAAACTCAAGCGTCCAGCCTTTAATTTTTGCAAGTGCAGCGAGCGAGAATAGAGAGTTAGCTTGCGCAGAACCGTAGCTTATTAGAGTGGTGATGTTTGGGTGATCGTCTTCCAGTAGCTTCATGAACTTTCGCGCTTTATTGCCACAAAAGTGAGAGTGGAGCTGATCGTCACGCTTCAAGAAAAAGGTGTGGTCGTTGTATTGATGTTGAGTTATAGGGCTATTATTTAGTTTCATCGCACTTAGACAAAACGCTGACTAAGAAGCCAGCATTTTTAGTTCAAATAGGACTAACAAGTATCTAGTAGCCTGCAAGTGCTGTAAACCAACTAAATCAAGTTTTCGTTCGATATTGAGCCTCGAACTATGAATTCATTTGCTCTGAGATTGATGCGGATATATCGGTTTGAAAGGTGATTTTAGCGGTACATCCACCACAGCTGCGATTGACCAATTCAAAGCCCCACTGGAAGCGTTGACACAAGTCCTCGACAATCAATAAACCTAATCCATGACCATTCGGATTGTATTGTTCCTGAAGGCCTTCACCTTGGTCTTCAATCAC
Source organism: Vibrio sp. 10N.222.52.C3 (assembly GCF_041474195.1). NCBI lineage: Bacteria > Pseudomonadati > Pseudomonadota > Gammaproteobacteria > Vibrionales > Vibrionaceae > Vibrio > Vibrio sp. 10N.222.52.C3. The sequence goes on from NZ_JBFRTQ010000024.1 coordinate 31,556, forward strand.
AATACTCTGTTCGGACAGGGTAACCGTGACAGTGCCACTATTGGTCGCTGCAATGGCATTCCTCAATAAATTGCCGACCAACATATTCATGATCGCGCTGGTGGCTTGAATGGTCGGCTCTGATTGAATGTGTAAGGATATCTCGACTTGCTTCTCATCCGCCTGTAATGAATTCTTGGAAACGATAGCTTCTAACTCTTGCTGACTAAACAAGCGCAGCGGTGCATCGTCACTGTTTCTTTCATAACGAACTAAACCAAGCAGTGCATCGACCATTTCAGACATTTGAACAATGGCTTCATCAATACGTTCAACCTGACGAGATTGAAATTCGGTTGTTTCGCTTCTCAGTAACAGTTTGTTGGCACCACGAGCAACAGTCAACGGAGTTCTTAGTTCATGACTTGAGTAGCGTGCGAAAGCTTGCTCGCGTTTTACTAGAGAATTGATTTCTCTTCTGTATTGATTGAGTTGATCCGTCAACTGACGAAACTCCACCGCCGCATCGTCATTCACTCCAAATTCTTCGTTTAGATTGAGCTTATTGGATTCAAGCTGTTCAGACAGGGAGTTGAAGGGCTCAATCAGCCGTTTAGACAACCGATAGAGCAGAGCTCCGAAGCTGAATATTAGAATAGAGAGAAGGGCTAATACAAATGTGGTGGCATAAACGAGCTCAAAGACACTAAGCTCGACACGGTCTATTTCAGAAAGCAGAACAATAGGGTGAGTTCTACCTTCATGAGTATACTCGCCTACATAGACCATGCGAGATTCTGGATCTTCACCGACCTCACCAATGAAATTTTCTTTGCCTTCAATATACTTTAAATACTTTTTCGGTAGATAGGAAAGATCGTTGTAAGCGATAGTCAGGTCATCAATACGAAGCTCTCCACTTTCACCTGACTGGAATAACCCGACTGCATAGTTGCGGTCAATTAGGATGCGTCTTTCACCCACGCGGTCTTCCGACAAGTACAGGGCTGTGATAAATACCACATAGACAAATGCCGACACAATTACGGCCATTAACCCAAAGAAAACCGCTAAGCGGCCGGTTAGGGTTTTTGTGCTTGTAAGAACATTTGAAATCAATTCGATGGCTCCAATCGGAAGCCAACTTTAGGCACCGTAATTAACATCTGAGTGTCGAAAGGCTTGTCGAGTTGATTACGTAACTGATAAATGTGACTGCGCAACACATCATTGTTGGGTTCGTTTTCTTCCCATAACTTGTAGGAAATAGCTTCACGAGTGACTACTTCAGGTGCGCTTTGGCACAGCATCTCAAGTATGGTGTAAGTGGTTGGGTTGAGCGCTAGTAGTTTATCTTGGCGGTAAGCTTTACGGGTTTTTTGGTCGATGGTGAGTTCATCGAACTGAAGTTTTGAAGAGGCGACTTTTCCGCGGTAACGACGGACTAACGCGTTCATTCTTGCTTCTAGAATATCCAAATCAAATGGCTTGGTGAGGTAATCATCGGCACCGTGTTCAAAGCCTTTCAGCATATCTTCTCGGCTATCTAACGCAGTCAGCATCAAAATAGGTGTCGCGTTACCTTGGTCTCGCAGTTTATTACAAACCGTTAGGCCGTCCATTCTCGGTAACATTAGATCCAATATGATGATATCAAATGAGTTTTCCAACGCGAGTTGTAGGCCAAGTTCACCGTTGTCTGCGTAATCGAGTTCCATGCCAATACACTCAAAATAATCAAACAAGACACCTGCAATTTCACGGTTATCTTCGACTAATAGAACTCGTTTCATTTTGATTCTCATACAGAAATAGACAGTAACATTATCCTGAGTGAGCGTGAAAAATATGTCAATAACATAACTTTCACTTATGGGAGGGTAGATTGGCTTCAGATTAAAAAATAGAAGAACGTATTATGTCTGAACTTCATATTAGCCGCCCTAAGATATCTACATCGCAGATCAATCCTGCGGTCTCTTTGTCTATCATTGTGCCTTTTTACGATGAACAAGAGGTATTGGAAGAGTTCCACTCTCGCCTTACCAAGGTGCTTGATAGCTTACCGATCACGAGTGAGATTGTTTATGTCGACGATGGCAGCAAAGACAACAGCTTGGACTTGGTGAGTTCATTCACTTCAATCAATAGCTCAATTTCTGTGATTGGTTTAAGCCGTAACTTTGGTAAAGAGTCAGCCATGAGTGCTGGTCTTGAGCATTGCCGAGGACAAGCGGTGATCTTGTTAGACGCAGACCTGCAAGATCCGCCGGAGCTGATCCCACAAATGGTTGCCAAGTGGCGCGAAGGCTATGACGTTGTGAATATGCAGCGTAGCCAACGTGATGGTGAAACGTGGTTTAAGAAGTTTTCAGCAGCAAGCTTTTACAAAGTCATGAACGTGGCAGCGAAGATCGATGTTCCAGAAAATGTCGGTGATTTCCGACTGTTAAGCCGAGAGGTTGTCGACCATATCAACCAACTGCCTGAACGTAACCGTTACATGAAAGGCATCTTTTCATGGCCAGGTTTTAGACAAGCAACGATTCAGTTTAAGCGCGACGCTCGCTTCTGTGGCGAGACCAAGTGGAACTACCTGAAACTCATCGGATTGGCGATGGATGGCATCACATCATTTTCTATCCGCCCACTGCGTATTGCGACGGCCGTTGGTGGATTAGTGGCGCTTACTGCTTTCGTGTATGGCGTCTTCATCGTGTTCAAAACCATGATGTTTGGTGAGCCTATTACGGGCTACCCGTCAATGATGGTGGTTCAACTTGCCCTTGGCGGCATTCAACTTCTGAGTATTGGTTTAATGGGGGAATACATAGGTCGTATTTTCATCGAAACCAAGAACCGCCCTTTGTATCTGATCCAATCGGTGGTCGATACCCCTGCATTAAAAACGCATTTTAAATTAGAGGAGTCAGCATGAGCCTGAACCGAACGCACCTATGGTATTTGTTGGCTTTTGCATTGGTTCTAAGGCTCTTATCTCTGGCGACATACCCTTTAATGGACACTACGGAAGCGCGCTACGGTGAGATGGCTCGCTTGATGGTAGAAACCGGCAATTGGTTAACCCCTCAATTTGATTACGGCATCCCTTTCTGGGGTAAGCCTCCGATGTTTACCTGGATGAGCGCGATTGGCATTGAGCTGTTTGGTTTGAGTGAGTTTGCTGTGCGTGCGCCACACTGGTTAGCAGGTTTTGCGACGATTTTGTTGGTTGCGTACATGGCTAAGCGCACCGGACAAAGTGCCTTGGTGGCGGCCGTGGTATTGGCGACATGTGGGATTTTCTCTATCGCGGCGGGTGCTGTTATGACTGACATGGCATTAACGTTAGCGATGACCATAGCCATGTTAGGTTTCTACCTATGTTGGTTAGGAGGAGAGGGTTCGAAGGGAGAAGGGAGCGCGAAGACTAATCGGTCTTGGGGCTATGTCGGTTTCATTGGCTTAGCACTAGGCTTGCTGGCAAAAGGGCCGGTAGCGATTGTGATTATGGGTATCGCCGTTTTCCCTTGGTTAGTATTGCAACATGGATTTTTTGGCGCTTTTAAAGTGTTATGGCAACGCTTTCCACTGTTGTCAGGCTTAGGCGTGATGCTGGCGATTGCCTTGCCTTGGTACATCATGGCTGAAATGGCAACACCGGGTTTTATTGATTACTTTATTGTTGGCGAGCACTTTAAGCGTTTTGTTGTGAGTGGCTGGGAGGGCGATTTATACGGTTCTGCCCATGACCAAGCAAGAGGCATGATCTGGTTGTTTTGGCTTCAAGCGGCTGCACCGTGGTCGATTGTGTTGCCTATTTTGACTTTCGCCCGTCGTAAGAAAATCGCAGAAGTTAACGCTGAACATAATGGGTTATTTTCATTCCTTGTGTGTTGGTTGGTCTCTCCTCTAATTCTTTTCACTATGGCGGGTAATATTCTTCCAGCTTACGTCCTACCGGGTATTCCGGCGCTTGGTTTGCTGGTGGCAATGCTTGTGGTAGAAAAAGATAAGAAGTGGTTCTCGAGTGTGGCTTTAGTGTTACCTGTGTTGCTAATGATTGCGATGGTCTACCTCAACCTAGGCAAAGCGAACGAGAAAAGTGACCGTATTATCTTCGAGCAGATCACGGATGAAGCGCCGAGCTTTTACATCGGTAAACGACCGTTCTCTGGGCAATTTTACAGTCATGGACAAGCGAAAAAGCTACTTGATGTTAAGCAGTTAGATGGTATCGACAAGTTCTATCTGATTGGTAAAAGAGCGGAAGTGGAAACCAAGATTAAAGACAATGCGTTGACCTGTATTTTAGAGCCGACGGTGAAGATCAAGCGCGCTCTATTTAGTTGTCATAGCCAAAACATCAAACCAAATCTATCGTTGAGCCATATTCGAAGTGATGGCGATGTTCAATTTTAACTCGTCATCGAGACTGTTTAGCCACAAGTTCGACGTGCTAAACCAAAAACTACAACCTCATCATAAGATGATTAAATTCGCTATGGTGGGGGCGGGTGGCTTTGTTGTCGATTGTGCCGTGTTTGCGTTGCTGCATTACGTTATTGGGCTGCCGTTAATGAGTGCTCGAATTGGCTCTTTCATCGTTGCAGCAACGACAACCTGGTTTGGAAATCGAGTGTTGACCTTTGAATTCAAAGGGCAGGGGAATTGGTCCGAAAAGCTGATTCAATGGCAAAAGTTCATGTTCTCTGCATCAATATCGGCGATACCTAATTTGCTGTGCTTTAAGTTGATGACTGAATTGCTGCCTGCATTTACTGGGGCAGTGTTTATCGCAATGGCGGTTGGCATCTTGGTGGGCATGGTCAGTAACTATTTGCTTAGTCAGTATTGGGTGTTTGCTCGTTAGGCTATCTTGTAACAGACACAAAAAAGCGCAGCTAAATAGCTGCGCTTTGTGTTTTTACGATAGCGAAGTCAATCGGTTCGCGATATTAGCGTTGTGCTGCGCGCTGGCGGTTCTTGCCGTTACTTGCAGGTTTGCCACCTTGACCATTGCCCGCTTTGTTACGGTTTGGTTTGCCATTTCCGCCGCCATTACCTTGCGATTGCTGACCTCCAGGGCCTTTCTTAATAAAGCCAGTCGCTGGTTTACGACCATTGCCATTACCGCCACCTTGGTTAGCATTGCCTTGGCTACCGTTGCCGTTACCAGTCGGCTTCTTGCCACCCGGTTTCTTACCAGAGTGGTTACGTGGGCTTTCGCCACCAAGACCTGGCTGAGACTTGCTGTGCTTAGTAGCAAAGCGCTGTGAACCGTGACGACCAGACTTACGACGTTGTGCTGGTGTTTGTGCATCAAAGTCTTCTGCTGGTACTAGGCAGTTTGCTTTGTCACCAATTAGGTGCTGTTTACCCATGCTGATCAGTGCTTCACGGATGATTTTCCAGTTTTCAGGATCGTGGTAACGAAGCAGTGCTTTATGCAGACGACGTTGACGATCACCTTTCGGCACAGGAACATCTTCACGCTTCTTATATTTCACGCGTTTCAGAGGGTTAGTCTCTGAGTAGTACATCGACGTTGCATTACACATTGGCGATGGGTAGAAGTTCTGTACTTGGTCACACTCGTAGTTGTGCTTTTTCAGCCACATTGCTAGGTTAAGCATGTCTTCATCTTCTGTGCCCGGGTGAGCAGAGATAAAGTAAGGAATTAAGTACTGTTTCTTACCGGCTTCAGCGCTGTACTTCTCGAACATCTCTTTGAAACGATCGTAAGTGCCCATGCCCGGCTTCATCATCAGATCCAGTGGGCCTTTTTCAGTATGCTCTGGAGCAATCTTCAAGTAACCACCAACGTGGTGAGTCACAAGCTCACGAACGTATTCTGGAGATTCAATCGCTAAGTCGTAACGTACACCAGAAGCGATCATGATCTTCTTAACACCCGGTACTTTTCTCGCAGAGCGGTACAGGTCGATAGTGTGTTGATGGTCTGTGTTTAGCTTTTCACAGATTTTCGGGAACACACATGATGGACGACGACAGTTAATTTCAGCTTTTGGATCTGAACAACCTAAACGGTACATGTTCGCCGTTGGGCCGCCCAAGTCAGAAATAGTACCTGTGAAGCCCGGTACTTTATCTTTAATGTCTTCGATCTCATCCAAGATCGATTCTTTCGAACGGTTCTGAATGATGCGACCTTCGTGCTCTGTGATTGAACAGAAAGAACAACCACCAAAACAACCACGCATGATGTTAACCGAGGTTTTGATCATGTCGTATGCTGGGATTTTCGCTTTGCCGTACATCGGGTGCGGAACACGCTTGTACGCAAGGCCAAACACGTAGTCCATCTCTTCTGTGGTCAATGGAATAGGCGCTTGGTTAATCCAAAGCTCGCGATCACCGTGACGTTGAATCAGAGCACGACCTGAGTACGGGTTTGTCTCAAGGTGCAGAATACGACTAGCGTGAGCGTAAAGAATACGGTCATTGTTTAGCTTTTCGTAACCTGGGATACGAACCGCTGTAGTTTTTGCATCGTGACGAGAAGGGCGAATAGTAATAGGTTGCGCTTTTACTTCTTCTTTTTCGTCTTTCTTGGTATCACACTGAGTTTCAACTTCGTACGGGTTAACCGGAACATACGCTTTGTTCGGCTTTTCGATACGAGAAGAGTCAATGATCTTGAAGCCTTCAGGGGCCGCAGGAAGATTGATAGCAGTACCGCGGATATTGGTCAGCGTAGACATGTCTTCACCATCGGCAATGCGGTGTGCTACTTCAACCAGTGCACGCTCAGCGTTACCAAAAAGAAGAATGTCAGCTTTTGCATCAAACAATACAGAGCGGCGAACTTTATCTGACCAGTAGTCGTAGTGAGCTACACGACGTAAGCTCGCTTCAATACCACCAAGCACGATTGGCGTGCCTTTGTAAGCTTCACGACAACGTTGAGAATAAACCAGAGTTGCACGATCAGGACGCTTGCCACCTTCATTGTTCGGTGTGTAAGCATCATCGTGACGTAATTTGCGATCAGAGGTGTAGCGGTTGATCATGGAATCCATGTTACCCGCTGTGATGCCGAAGAATAGGTTAGGTTTACCTAGCTTCATGAAGGCATCTTTATTGTCCCACTTTGGTTGAGCAATAATGCCCACGCGGAAACCTTGAGCTTCAAGCAGACGGCCGATGATAGCCATACCAAAGCTCGGGTGATCGACATAAGCGTCACCAGTTACAATAATAATGTCACAGCTATCCCATCCAAGAGCATCCATCTCCTTTCTACTGGTAGGCAAAAAGGGTGCAGTTCCGTAGCACTCGGCCCAGTATTTTTTGTGTTCGTGAATAGGAGTGATATCGCTGTACATATTTCAACCTCTGATTTTTGAGGCGGGAATTATAGCGGCATGAGCCTAGACTAGCCAGTAGAACATGCCCCTGTTAGTTCTGGTGTCTTTCGTCTTTTTACGGTAAATGGCGACAAAAGAACCATACAACAGCATAGTTGAAGCCTTGAATAACGTCGCTAATTTGTGATTTTGATTAGTGTTCGCAGCAGTTTTTGATATTATTCGCGAAAATAAGTCTGAAGAAGTAGATCCACAATGGTCGAAACGTTATTAGTACAATTTGCTCCGATGCTTTTAGGAGCCCAACTGATCTTAACCCTCATCTTGGTGAAAGGGGATATTTGTCCGGGGCAGCGTGGTCGTATCCACAAGATGTTACCTGCGATTGGCGTGCTGTGGCTTGCCGTTGCCTCAGTAAAAATTGAAGCCTTTCTGGTCGTGTTTGCGATCTTTTATTTCTATTCTCAAGTTCAAACTAAGAAGACACGCGATTCTGGCCCTATTTGGGTGATGTACTTAGCTTGTGGTTTAGCGCTGTCTTACGTGGCTATTCAAGCGACGGAACAAGCAACTACCGTTGGTATCATCACTACTGTATTGCTAGTGGCACTGTTAGGCTCAGCGTTTGGCCATTTACTGCTGACGATTGCAAGAACACGCTTACAGGCATTTCACCGTGTTCTGCCTGTTGTTGGTGTTTTGACGGGCATGTTGGTGGTTTTGGCAACAGTCGTGAGTGTCTATTCTTTGTCTGAAGCTCAACTAGAACCAGTGATTTCAACGCTACTGTTCAGCTTTGCTTTGCTAATCTCAGCTATCGTGGTGTGGTGTTGGCATCTACTGTTCGTTAAAACCCCGGAAAAACTTCAACTGACGGTTTCGTTACTGATGTTATTGGCTGCGGCTGTGGGTTTAACGCCAGTGTGGGCACTTTAATCGCGCACTTTCATTAATTACGTGCGCTCATTAATCACGCATTCTCTTTAAGAAGTGTGATCAGTTTTTTAGCATGGCCTTGGTAAGCGTTCTAAACTTAATTTTAGTCGGTGTGTTCGTAAGGAGTACGAGATGGATTTAAGCAACGTCAAAGGTTTCGATAGCATTATCTTGCTGGGAATCGTGAATGAGAAACTTCGCCTAGAGTGCGATAGCTTTGAAGAGCTGATCAGTATGTATGAAATGGATATAGAAAGTGTCGTGGGCAAGCTCGATATGCTTGGCTATCAATACGACCCATTGACTAACCAGTTTAAGTCTTATCCAAGATAGTCTATTTTCGCGAATCAACAGATATCGAAAATCATCGATACTGAAACTAAAAAGTCACAGATTATCTGTGACTTTTTTTGTTTCTGGCGTTTGCCTTTCCGATTTAATACAGGCTTAAGCTAGCTCAATAATGAACCTCTTAAACGACCTCAATACCATCTAAGTGACTCTTACTTTGCTGTCTTGCTGTGCTAAAGAAAGCCTGCAGGTAACGTTTGTCTTTTTCTGAGTTTCTTACCGCTGCAAACAGTCTTCTTGAAAGCCCTTTACCTAACGGCTTGCTTGCTATCAAACCTTGTCTTGAGAACTCACTGATCGCCCAGTTGGGTAATGCCGCCACACCTAAACCCGCCGATACCATTTGCACCAACATCAAGGTGTTGTCTGCTTGTTTCCACTTCTTAGGTTCTACGCCTGCAGGCTGCAAAAAGTGTTTCACGACGTCTAAACGTTGTTTTTGAACAGGATAGGAGAGCATGGTGATCTCGCTAAGATCTTGCGGATCAATGCTCGCTTTATCGGCCAAAGGCGAGTTGATCGCGGTGATAAGACGCATCTCAAAATCGAAAAGCGGCTCGTAATGAACCTCAGAGCGAGGCTGTATATCAGAGGTGATCACCAAATCTAGCTCGCCTGCCATTAGCGCGGGTAGCGGCTCAAACCCAAAGCCTGACGAGAAATCTAGCGTTACGCTTGGCCAAGCCACTTGATATTCCTTCAAAGCAGGCATTAACCATTGGAAGCATGAGTGACATTCAATCGCCATGTGCAAACGACCATTCACATCCTCTTTCAGGCTCGCGAGTTCGTTCTCCGCTTTAGCTATTCTTGGCTGTATCTCATCGGCAAGCCTAAGCAAAATCTCACCTTCAGAGGTGAACTTAACTGGTCTAGTTTTACGTAGGAAAAGCTGACCACCGATACGCGCCTCAAGGTCTTTCAGTTGGTGAGAAAGCGCCGACTGAGTCAAGTGAAGAGAAGTTGCCGTCGCTGTTAGCGAGCCGCTGTCTCTTAAAGTAGTCAATGTTCGAAGGTGTTTAAGCTCTATCATGAGTTTTCCTCATATTCCCTAAGCCAATTCAATATTTCTTAATAATCACCCTACGGGGTTTTCTTTCATTTGTAAACGTCTAGATGTCCAGATGGATTTAATTTTTCAGCTTTAGATTATTCAAGATGAATATTTTTAATAAACAAGATGAATATTTGGACGTTGTTCATCGTTCAGATTAGGGAGATAGTTTAGCCATCTAGACGCCTTGTAAAGAACTTAAACCATAAGCTAGGCAGTTTGATCGAACACTAAAAATTATTGAATAAGGAACAGGTTCATGACTACGACAACGCATATTTTAGGCTACCCACGTATCGGCGAAAAACGCGAACTCAAATTCACTTTAGAAAAATACTGGCGCCGTGAGATTAACCAATCAGATTTAAAGCAACTCGGTAGCGAACTAAGAAATCGTAACTGGAATGTACAAGCTAAGGCGAATCTAAGCTTTGCAACTGCGGGTGACTTCGCATGGTACGACCATGTTCTAACAACGACGTTACTTCTAGGTCATGTACCTGAGCGTCACGCTGGTGGATCAGAAGGTGAAAAAGCCTTCCCAGATTTAGATACCTTGTTCCGCGTTGGTCGCGGTCAATCTCAAACTCAAATACAATCTCAAAGGCAGCCAACTTGTTGTGGCGCTAAGCACGGCTCTGAAAGCGCTAAAGATGGTGCAGCAGCATCAGATATGACGAAGTGGTTCAACACTAACTATCACTACATTGTTCCTGAGTTCAGTAAAGACGACACCTTTGAAGTGAGTTGGCCACAACTGTTTGACGAAGTGAGTGAAGCGATTAAAGCGGGGCATAAGGTGAAGCCAGTTCTTCTAGGCCCATTATCTTATTTATATCTCGGCAAGGAAGTAGAAGAGGGCTTTGACTGTTTAACTTTGCTTCCACGCTTGCTTACCGCTTACCAAGCGATTCTGGCAAAACTGGCCAAGTTGGGCGTTGAGTGGGTACAAATCGATGAACCTATCCTTTCTCTGGAACTTGAGACTAAGTGGGCAGATTCATTCAAATTGGCTTATCAGGTGATTCAAGGTGATGTGAAGCTACTCCTTACCACGTACTTTGATTCTGTGACTGACACGTTAGATAAAATCATGGAACTGCCCGTCAACGGCTTACACATCGATTTGGCTGCCGCACCCCAGCAACTCGATGAAGTGGTGAACAAGCTACCTGAAGATTGGGTGCTTTCTGCAGGAGCAATCAACGGACGCAATGTTTGGCGAGCAGACTTAGCCGCGCAGCTTGAGTTGCTGCAACCAGTGAAAGAAAAGCTAGGCGATAAACTATGGGTCGCAAGTTCATGTTCATTGCTGCATAGCCCAGTCGACCTTGAGTTAGAAGAGACGCTTAGCGAAGAAGTGAAGAGTTGGTTTGCCTTTGCAAAACAGAAAGTCACTGAGGTGAGCTTATTGGGTGCGGCGTTAGACGGCGACCAAAATGCCATTTTAGCGTGTGAGACGTATAGCCACCCGATTGTTGCACGCAAGAGTGCAACTCATGTGAATAAGCCGCAAGTTCAAGCTCGTATTAACACGATAACTAAAGCGCTAGCAGAGCGCACTGCTCCATACGCAGAACGTGCCGCGCACCAGTCTGAGGTGTTAGGCTTACCGCTGTTACCAACCACAACCATTGGTTCATTCCCACAGACAGGCGAGATCCGTGTTCAACGTAGCGCTTACCGCACTGGCAAACTGAGTGAAGCGGAATATAACACTGCATTGAAAGGCCATATTGCGGATGCCGTTAAACGTCAAGAAGCACTGGATTTGGATGTGCTTGTTCATGGCGAAGCTGAACGTAACGACATGGTGGAGTACTTTGCAGAAAACCTAGCAGGCTTTCAAACCACTAAGTTTGGTTGGGTACAAAGCTATGGCTCACGCTGCGTGAAGCCGGCGATTGTGGTCGCGGATATAGAGCGTGAGAAGCCGATGACCGTAGAATGGTCGACCTATGCCCAATCTCTGACCTCGAAGCAGATGAAAGGGATGCTGACAGGCCCAGTCACTATCTTATGTTGGACATTCCCACGTGAAGACATTTCACGCAAAGAGATCACTAATCAATTGGCATTTGCGCTGCGAGATGAAGTGTCTGATTTGCAAGACGCGGGCATCAACATTATCCAAATCGATGAACCAGCGATTCGTGAAGGTCTGCCATTGAAAAAGCGCGACCACGCAGAATACCTAGAGTGGGCGGTCGATGCCTTTAAGATCTCAGCGGCAAGTGCTAAACCAGAAACTCAGATTCATACCCACATGTGTTACAGCGAGTTCAACGAGATCATTGATTCAGTAGCCGCGCTAGATGCCGATGTGATTACCATTGAGACTTCTCGCTCGAACATGGAACTGCTGAAAGCATTTGAAGAGTTCAACTACCCGAATGCGATTGGACCTGGCGTTTATGACATTCACTCACCAAACATCCCGTCAGAAGAGTGGATTGTTGATTTACTTAAGAAAGCGGCAGAGAAAATTCCAGCGGAACGTTTGTGGGCAAACCCTGATTGTGGGCTGAAGACACGGAACTGGGCAGAAACAGAAGCCGCACTGACAAACCTTGTGTCGGCGACTAAGACACTGCGTAAAGAGTGGGAATCAGCTGAGGCATAATTCAGTCTAAGATTTTGATTGATCCGTTAATCCACGATGAACCACAACAAAGGCCTCGCATTTGCGAGGCCTTCTGGTTTTATACTTGTTCGAGTCTCGAGCTAGAATCTAGCTGCTACTTTGACACGTATCTTTACTGATCAGCTTCTCAACGATCAGTTGTCCGCGAGTGTTGCGAATCTTGATGTTGTAAGCCAAGCCCATGTCGAGGTTTGCTCTTACTTCAGAGTTGGTGCAGTAGCTATTCACACTCATGTCTACAACTTGGTTTAAAGGTTTAGCACCTTTTGCATCTTGGTTGTAGATCATCATGATTTCGATAACCGTGTTCTTTGCCAGCACGCGCATGACCGACAGTGGGCCATACTCAATCGGCAGGCCTGCAGATAAAACGCCAGCTCGGTGCTGCGCCATCATCTCTAGCTGTCTTTGTTCGTCTTGCTCACTTGAAGCACAGCCTGCAAGCAGAGCTAAAGCCAGTGAGCCAATAATCCATTTTTTCACGTTAAAATACTTTCTTGAATGGTTTTACAATCACATTTTGGTAAACGCCAGCATCAATGTACGGGTCAGCGTCTGCCCATGCTTGTGCATCTTCCAAAGAGTTAAATTCAGCAATCACAGTTGAACCTGTAAAGCCTGCTTCGCCAGGGTTATCTGAATCAATCGCTGGCATTGGACCTGCTGTTAACAGTCGGCCTTCATCGTGAAGTGTTTGTAGGCGTTCTAGATGTTGTGGGCGAACACTTAGGCGTTTTTCTAATGAATTTTCGACGTCTTGAGAAAAAATCACGTACCACATATTGAGATATCCTTATTTTACTTCACTAAATTTGGGGCGTTTAAATTCGCTATCTTGCTAATTTACGCGAACTAATTGGTATTGGAAGGGCTAATGATAAGAAATTGTGAATTGGTGCGAGAGAGTTGTATGGTCTTTAGCTATTTCATTTGCTGAAACTAAAGACCACTTACATGAACGACTGAGTGAAAAGTCCTATTTATTGATAGAGCGAGGCTTACCACTTTCATCAACCGCAACGTAGTTGAATGTCGCGCCACAAACCTTGTAGCGGTCGCCGATACCGTGATCAAGTACAGGCTTAACCCAGACTTCTAGGTCGATATTCATCGAGCTGCGACCAATCTTAGTGCAGTCACCATAAACACACACAACATCACCCACTGAAACCGGCTGTTTGAACTCGATACTCGATACTGAAACCGTGACTATCTTGCCGTTAGATATCTCTTTTGCCAGTATGCCGCCAGCAAGGTCAAGCTGTGACATTATCCAACCACCGAAAATCTGGCCTGCTGCATTTGTATCAGAAGGCATCGCTAATGTGCGAAGAAGTAAAGAACCAATCGGGTTCAAAGTTGATTGAATAGTCATTGTCGTACTCTTAATGGTATTGATTGTTTTATATAAAAATAGATGTGTTTACGAGACTCGTGGTGGTCTAATTTTTAACGTCTTCACCGAACACAAATAATCAGCGGCCAATGATCACGAGTATCATTGGCCAATCGCATATTGATAATAATTGTATCAAATAGGGTATGAGGACTCATCCCTAAGGGCTATTTCTCGTCGGTATTTTTATCCGTTAACTCTTTCTGCTGGTCTTTTGGTAGATGCTTATAGATATAAACACCAGTGAGCAAGGTGAAGAGCAAGGTCGCGATGAGTAGACCAAACACTTTGAAGTTGACCCAAACATCCAACGGTAGGCTGAAAGCAACGTAAACGTTGAGAACGGCACATAGGGTAAAGAACAGCGTCCATGCCCAGTTGATCTTGCCCCATACCGAATCAGGCAGTGTGATCTCTTTGCCTAACATACCTTTAATCGCTGATTTGCCCATGATGTGACTGACCGTCAGGCCAATCGCAAACAGTGCGTAAACGATGGTGACTTTCCATTTAATGAAGTTGTCGTCGTGCAAGAAGATGGTCATGCCACCAAATACGGCAACCATTAGAAAGGTGATGACCTGCATTTTTTCGACTTTCTTGTAGATGAAATAAGTCAAAATAATTTGAACTGCAGAGGCAACGATCAAAGCGCCGGTCGCGGTATAGATGTCGTACATCTTATAAAGCGCAAAGAAAATAATGAGAGGAATGAAATCAAGAATTTGTTTCATGAGACACTGACTATCCAGTTAGTTGAGTTGCTGACAGTCTAACGAAAACTGTCTCGATGCTAAATAGCTCGAGACAATTGGGTGCCAATTAATTCAATCTAACCACTCATCGTGTTTAAAGAGTTGAAGCAGGTTATCGCATTGACGAGGTTTGATAGCGAGGTATCAGCTTTTTGATATCTTCAAGGTAACCTTCGCTCTTTAAGCTGTCTAAGGTGTTTTCGAGCTCTTGCTCACTCATGGCAAAACATGTCGATTTACCGGTCGTTAAGTCGAGATACTCGTGATATTCACGCTCTGTGAAGTGGCCAATTCTGTCCATTAATAGGGTTTTAATTCCATGGTGAATCAAGCCGTAATACGTATGTCTTTGTAAGGTCATAGCCTATCCTCCGTGACAAGCTGCAGTGAAACTGGTGCAACCTGCTGTATATTGGTTGGGTTATCTATGACAAAGCAACTCGAATGCCATTTTCTCCAACGGAACAGAATAAATTCCCGGCTAAATAGAATTGAACTTCTTTTCAAATAGTTAAAGGAAGGTACGTTCTATTCTCTGACAATCAATACGAAACAGACATCAAATAGTTTCATTTTGAGAACGGAAAAATTCTCATTATGACGCTCTCCTGCCGCTTATAAAGAGGCCTACCAACAATGATTGCCGCTAATCGACGAGCCAATCAACAAGCGTAGATAAGGATGTATTTTGTCGATTCTTGGGTTGCAGCAAGAAGTAACCATTTCCAGAGAAAACACTGCCTTCACTCACTTTTACCAATCTACCTAAATCAATATCTTGCTTGGCCAGTGTGATGTCGCCTATGGCAATGCCAAACCCTTGAATGGCGGCGTTCATAGCTTGATCGAGTGTCGCGAATTGTTGGTTGTTCTTGCTTGAAAGGTCGTGGCTGCCTATGTGCTCTAACCAAAGTCGCCAATCACTTTGCTCATTGTTGGCGTGTAGCCAAGTGTATTGGGCAAGCTTGTGTGGCTTGATGATGGTCGATGCGTCGTCGACAAGATGGCTCTGTGTAATGCTTTGTGCTTGGCAAACGGGCGCTAGCTGCTCGTTAAACAATAATTGGCTGATAATCGATTGTTGGTTTGGCTTCTTACCATAGGTAATTACGGCGTCAAACGGATCAAAGCTTGGTTCGAAGACGTGCTTGATGGTCGACGTCAGTTCGACATCAATTTCAGGATAGGCTTGCTGAAAAGACATCAACTTAGGTAGTAGCCAAGAGGTAATACAGCTCGGTGCGTTGAGTTTGATCTTAGACGGAGAGCTAGCCACTTGATTGAGAGCCGATTGCAGCTGATGAATCGTTCCTTGTATCAGGGGAACCAGTTCTTCTCCTTTCGGCGTTAAAGACAACCCGCGAGCATGGCGATAGAAGAGATCACAGCCAAGGCTTTCTTCAAACGACAATACCTGACGACTCACTGCACCCTGCGTAACATTGAGCTCATGTGCCGCGCGTGTAAAGTTGAGATGCCTTGCCGTAGACAAAAACGCGAGTAAGGTTTTGGTTGAAGGAAGTGTGCGATTCATATCTTTACCTATGACTTTTTATCATGGATATTATGTGATTATTTCGATTCATTTATCAATAGTGTTCTGTTTGAATATAAATACTTAATCATCATTTGTGATTCAATATGTGTATAAGTCACATTTTTTGAATATGAAGGCAATGATGAAGACATTGTGATTTTGTGAAAGGGATAGCTTCTTGACATCTTTTATTGATAGCTTAGTGCCTCAGGCTGTAAAAAAATTAATACCTTATCAATCGGCAAGAAGAATTGGTGGTGATGGACGTATCTGGCTAAACGCTAATGAACTGGAAAGCTCGCTGTTTCAAGGAGAAGCAAGCCACAACCGATACCCAGACTTCTTACCACAAGATATTGCTAAGGCTTACCAAGATTACTGTGGTACTGATGCTGCGACTGTTGCTGTTCGTGGTGCAGATGAAGCGATTGATTTGCTGATCAGAACATTCTGTAAACCGGCGAGCGATAACATACTTATTTGTTCACCAACGTATGCGATGTATGAGTTTTGCGCTGATGCCTTGGCGATTAATACCTTGGACTCTCCATTGCAGGAAGACTTCAGCCTGAACGTCGCTGATATTGTGAATAAGGCAGAACTGGCGAATATCGTGTTTCTTTGCTCACCAAACAATCCAACGGGTAATGTGATTCCTAAATCTGATTTGATTCAGGTACTGGAGGGCACGATTGGAAAGTCGCTAGTGGTAGTCGATGAAGCGTATATCGAATTTGAACCACAAACGTCAGCCGTTAGTCTTATTGAACGCTATCCACATTTGGTTGTGATTCGCACCTTGTCTAAGGCATTTGGACTGGCTGCGGTTCGTTGTGGTTTTATCTTAGCGAGTCAAAATGTGATGCAGTATATCGCGAAGCTGATTCCACCTTATCCGATGCCAGACTGCTCATCGCAAATTGTGTTAGACGCGTTGTCTGATGAACGAGTCTCAGTGATGCAAGACGCGACGCAAAAGCTGGTTGAACTACGTAATTGGTTTGCTTGTGAGTTAACGCAGTTTGATTTCATCGAGTCTGTTTACCCTTCATCGACAAACTTCATTTTGCTGCGTCAAAAAGCTGGGCATCAAGTATTCAGTGTATTGGCGAAGGATGGCATTGTGACAAGGAATCAAAACCACGAACCTGCTTTGCGTAACTGTGTTCGAATCAGTATTGGTAGCCAAGAGAGCATGTTAGAAGTGATAACGTCACTAACAAGTTACCAAACCGAATTAGAAAAGAATCAACAAGGCAAACACATTCAACAATCTCAACATAAAGAAACTCAATCTCAACTCGATAAAGATCATATCTAGGATGGCAATGATGAAAAAGATAATACTAGGACTCGCTTGTGCGGCCGCTTTACTTGGTACAACGGTACAGGCGAAAGAAATCCGTTTGGCGTCAGACTTTACGTATCCGCCATTCAACTATAAAAACAGTGACGGTGTGCCTGTCGGGTTTGATATTGAGATAGCTGACGCCTTGTGTGAGCAAGCCAAACTCGATTGTACTTGGGTTTCACAAAGTTGGGACTCGCTAATTCCAAGTTTGTTGGCAAGAAAATCAGATGTGATCATGGCTTCGATGCGTATTACCGAAGAGCGTAAGCGCAAAATCTTGTTCACCGATAAGTACTACCAAACACCAGCTGTGTTTGTTGCTGCTAAGAGCGCCGAGTTTAGCATTGATGAGGCCGGCTTAGCGGGTAAAACCATCGGTGTTCAGCAAGGTACGATTCACGATCGCTACGTAACAGACAAGTTTGGTGATGTGGCAAACATTAAACGCTATACCGGCCAAGATGAAGTTTATCTGGATCTGCAAAATGGTCGTCTAGATCTAACCTTTGGCAACTCGGATCAACTGTCATTAGCTTTCTTAGATAAAAAAGAAGGTGAGGGCTTTGAATTTAAAGGTAAAGCAGTAACCGACAAAGCCTACATTGGCGAAGGTACGGCGTTAGCACTAAGAAAGCAGGATTCAAAACTGGCGAAACAATTCAATGCCGCGATTGAAGAGATCAGAGCGAACGGTACTTACGACAAGATCGCTGCTAAGTACTTCACGTTTGATATTTATGGCGCTGATTTGTAATTCGTTTAACGCCTAAAAACTAGAACACCAAAAACAAAAATCCGAGGGCTGTGAAGCTCTCGGATTTTTGTTACAAATAATTCGTCTTAGTAAGATTCCCACCGTTGTCTTTATCCCTGCTTATCCACTCTTGTTCCATACGCTCAGCCTAAAACCTCACCTCTACCACCTCAGAAATCGCAGTTCACGACTCGCTTTATCAATCGATGAGACCTTCTTTGTCCGTGCTTAATAACTGATTTTAAGATCTTAAAATAACACAAATTTGCGCGTAATTTTTGCTAATAGACTGTTCTAAAAGCAGTTGAAAGCGCTCGGAATTCCCCAAAAATCCGAAGTTAGACTGCTTAATGGTCTAATTGGTGCCAAATATGATTGGTATCACAATCAATTCAGCTCTCTGGCAAATAGATGAACCTTAGCTCACAAAATATACACATAGTATTGTAATACAAAATATATGAAGGTAAGAATATTGTAATGAAACGTTACTGCTATGAGCGATGTGCAATTGAACGTTAGATTTCAAACTTAGCTATAGCGTTGCATATAAAACTGTACCTCTTACAAAATGGATTCTGGAGAAGAACATGAAAAAACACCTACTGACGATTGCAGCGGCTTCAATTCTGATGGCATTTGGCGCTCAAGCAAAAACTTTGACGTTAGGGCATGCAATGTCATTAGAAAGCGCAGCTCACCAAGGCATGGTGATCATGGCTGATAAAGTGAAAGAAAAATCGAATGGTGAACTTACGATTAAGATCTTTCCAAACGGTCAATTAGGCTCTGAACGTGACCAAGCGGAGCAGGTTGTTACTGGCGCGATTGATATGGCCAAAATCAATGGTGGGTTAGCCGAATCTTTTGAACCAACGTTTAAGGTTAATGCACTGCCTTTCTTATTCCGTGACGTTCCACATATGAGAACCTTCATGCGAAGTGAAGCTGCACAAGAGATGCTGCTTTCAAGTGAAGGTAAAGGCTTCATCGGTCTTACGTTCTATGACTCAGGCACACGTAGCTTCTACGCTAAAAAAGCCATTAACTCACCGGCTGATCTAGCTGGCATGAAAGTTCGAGTTCCGGGTTCTCCAACCATGATGGAAATGGTTAACCTATTAGGTGGTAAAGCAACGCCTGTACCTTTCAATGAGGTATACACGGCGCTGCAACAAGGCGTAATTGACGGTGCTGAAAATAATATTTCTAGCTTAGTTGAAATGAAACACAGTGAAGTTGCCAAATTTTACTCTATGGATCAGCACATGATGACACCTGACGTGATCATCATTTCAGAATACAAATGGGGTTCATTAACGGCAGAAGAGCAAAAAATCTTAAAAGAAGCTGCTGCTGAGTCTCTTGAAGAGCAGATCA
Source organism: Vibrio sp. 10N.222.52.C3 (assembly GCF_041474195.1). NCBI lineage: Bacteria > Pseudomonadati > Pseudomonadota > Gammaproteobacteria > Vibrionales > Vibrionaceae > Vibrio > Vibrio sp. 10N.222.52.C3. Next base: position 51,024 of record NZ_JBFRTQ010000024.1, read on the forward strand.
AAATCTGGGACGCAACAGATGACATGAACAAAGAGAAAGGAATGAAAGAAGGCGTAACGTTTGTTGAAGTTGATAAAGCCCCTTTCCGTGCAGCTGTTAAACCTATGATTGATGAGGCGAAAAAAGATCCAAAACTAGCTCCATTCATTGAAAAAATTGAAGCTCTTTAATCAGTCTTAGTGAAAATATAATTTTGCCTTGGCTTTGCTAAGGCAAAATTTTTTGAGGTATCACACCATGTTAGCAACTTTCAGAAACCTACTTGATAGGCTGATTCTTTTTGTCTCTTCTTTTGCACTAATGTTACTTGTCGTTACTGTCACTTGGCAGGTCTTTAGTCGTTATGTTTTGAATGATCCAAGTAACTGGACTGATGAACTTGCTCGTTATGCGATGGTATGGCTTGGCTTATTAGGAGCAAGCTACTTATTCGGTATCAAAGGACACTTAGCAATAACGTTATTGGATGGTTATCTTAAGGGTAAAGCACATATCGCATTACATGTGCTCATCAATTTCATTTCTGGCGCATTTGTATTTCTAGCAATGCTTCAAGGTGGCATCGCCTTAATGGGAAGAACCACACAACAACTCTCTCCAGCACTGCAATTACCGATGTCGACGGTTTATTCAATATTGCCGATTTCAGCCGTTATTATCCTCATCTATTTGGTCATGAATACGTTTGATCTTTTTTGTGAACCCAACAAAAAGTAAGTTTTTAAAGGACTCTATATTATGGATTTGTCCATTGGTGTTTGGCTGCTAGGCCTATTCTTATTCATGATCGCGATAAGCATGCCGATTGCGATTGCAATTGCCATGTCATCTTTAACGATCATGTATTTCATTTTACCGTTTGAAGTCGCGAGTATTACTGCGGGTCAAAAAATCATTACCGGTATCGATAGTTTCAGTTTATTAGCCATCCCTTTCTTTATCCTCGCAGGTAACATAATGAATGTGGGTGGCATCGCGAGTCGGCTTATCAACCTTGCAAAGCTCTTGGTTGGTTGGATCCCGGGCTCACTTTTTCACGTGAACATCTTCGCCAATATGATGTTTGGCGCTGTTTCAGGATCAGCCGTTGCAGCAGCTGCTGCGGTTGGTAAAACCTTAGGTCCTGAATTAGAAAAAGATGGCTATGATAAAAACTTAGCAACAGCAGTAAACGTTGCATCTTGCCCGGCAGGCTTACTAATACCGCCGAGTAATTCATTGATCGTATTTTCAGTGGTATCGGGTGGAACATCCGTTGCGGCGCTGTTTATCTCAGGTTATGTCCCAGGTATTTTAATGGGCTTAAGCTGTATGGTCGTCGCCTATTTTATCGCTAAAAAGAAGGGCTACAAAACAAGTGCGAATGACGGCTTCACAGCGAAAGATGTGCTGAATATTGTTTGGCAAGCAACGCCAAGCTTAGGGCTTATTGTTGTGGTTATTGGCGGTATTATTGGTGGTGTTTTCACTGCGACAGAAGGGGCGTGTATCGCGGTTCTTTACTCTTTTATACTGTCACTCTGTTACCGAACTCTTAAATGGGCACACTTCCCGATAATTTGTAGAGAAACCGTTCAGGTTACTGGCATTATGCTGTTCTTGATTGGTGCTTCTACCATTATGTCATGGGCAATGGCGTTTACCGGTCTACCGACCATGATCAGCGATTGGATGCTCTCTATTTCAGATAATCCGATTATCATCTTTATTCTGATGAATCTGATCCTACTGATTGTGGGTATGTTTATGGATCTTACGCCTGCCGTATTGATCTTTACCCCTATCTTTATGCCGATTGCTGAGCATTTAGGCATGCATCCAATTCACTTTGCGATGATGATTATTTTCAACTTATGTATTGGCATTGCAACGCCACCCGTTGGTACGGCGCTATTTGTAGGTTGTAGTGTCAGTGGCTCCAAGATTGAGAATGTTATAAGAAGTATCATGCCGTTTTGTGCCGTATTGATCGTCACACTGTTGGCTATTACTTTTATTCCTGAAATTAGTTTGGCTCTGCCCCGTGCGTTTGGACTCATCAATTAGCCTGACAAGGGTAAGATTTACCGAATCAATATCGATCATTACCTAATAAAAAACCGCCTCATGAAGGCGGTTTTATTTATCAATCAAACTGAAGCTTAATATTACGCTTGCTGTTTTTGTAGCTCAGCTTCTTTCGCTTCGTCTTCGATTAGAGAATCAACGATGACTGCACATGCTGCATCACCAGTGATGTTTAGAGCAGTACGGATCATGTCGAAGATACGGTCTAGAGCGAACAACAGAGGTAGACCTTCAATAGGGATACCAGCTGCTAGAAGAACCGCAACCACTAGGAAAGAAGGACCTGGAACACCTGCTTGACCAACTGCGCCTAGAGTCGACGTTACGATGATAGCAATGTAAGCACCCATAGACAGGTCGATGTTGAACAGCTGTGCGAAGAAGATAGCAACTAGGCCGTAGTAAATTGCGTTACCAGACATGTTGATCGTCGCACCAAGTGGCAGAACGAATGAAGCCGTAGAGTTACGAACGCCAAGTTCTTTCTCTACCGTTTCCATTGTTACTGGCAGTGTCGCCATTGAAGAGGCTGTTGATAGTGCAACCGCTTGAGGTTTCTTCATTGCCACTAGGAACTTCTTAGCTGAAGTCTTAGTGAAGATTTGAATCATTAGCGGGTAAGCCACAAAGCCGAAGATCAGAATCGCAGCGATGTAAACAATGAACAGCTTGAACACGACCATAAGTGCGCCAAAACCGAATGTACCGACTGCTTCTGCCATTAGGCCAAATACACCAAGTGGTGCAATGATCATAACCTTGTTGATCATCCATACCATAGCGTCAACAATCGCGTTTACGCCATTGATGATTGGGTCACGTTTTTCTTTCGCTTGTTTAGAAATCGCAATACCGAAGAATAAGCAGAAAACGAGAATTTGCAGAATGTTAGCTTCGTTCAGTGATTGGAAAACGTTGGTAGGGATCATGCCCGTGATGGTTGCCCAGAACGTTGGAAGTTCGCCTTTCGCAGCGTATTCAGAAGAGAACATACCTTCAACGCCAGAAACATCGATACCACGACCCGGTTCGAATACTTCACCCATTACAAGCGCTAGTGCTACAGCAAGTGCAGACGTTAGTGCAAAGTAACCCAGTGTAACCACACCAACTTTACCTGCCGATGAGCTATTACCTAGACCTGCAGCACCTGAAATTAGGGCAACTGCGACTAGAGGAATAACCAGCATCTTGATTAAATTGATGAAGATTGCGCCCAGTGGAGCGAACATTGTTGCGCTGTCACCCATCATTGCACCGACAGCGGTACCGATGATCATTGCAATAACGACTTGAACGCCGATGTTGCTTAGTAAACTCTTTTCTTTTAACACTTCCATAACCTCTGTGCTACTAAATATAAAAATCCCAGAACTACTCACCAATGTACGATGTACCATTGGATTAATATTTCGCGAGAAGTTTTACACGTATCTTTTACATTTATCAATATGAGCAGAGATGAAAGAACACCAAAAAGCAGTAATCAAATGTCATTTGATGATTTTTCACACTAAAGCAAACGTTTGCTTTTTGATTTGTCATTATTTTTATAAATGGTGGTGATGTTTTGGTGGGGTATTATAGGTGTGCTACAGGTTTGTATGAGGTGTTGTTTTTATCAGAAATTTAACAATTGAGAGGGTTTGGACGTGTTCTCGGAGAAAAACTCCCACAGCGCTAATTATCGCACTAGTGGGAGCCTATTTATTATTTTTGCGTTGCCGCTTTCATTGGCGTAACAAACTCAGCAAGTGCTTTAAGCATTGCTTCTGGTTGTTCAACGTTGTTTTCAATGATTTTCACAACCGCAGAGCCAGAGATAGCACCAGCAGCGCCAGCTTCGATGGCTTCTTTTACTTGCTCAGGAGCAGAGATACCGAAACCAAGCAGTGCTGGTGGCGCATCAAACTTGTTCAAACGGTCAAGTAGGGCTGTCACAGGCATGTTTGCTTTGGTTTCTGCACCCGTTACGCCAGCACGAGAAAGTAGGTAAGTGTAACCACCACCTAGCTCAGAAACCGATTGAAGCGTCTCATCACTTGCTGTTGGTGGAGCAATAAAGATTGGGTGAATACCAAACTTCTTAGCTGCAGCAACAAACTCGCCACTCTCGTTGGTTGGTACATCAGCAATCAATACTGAATCGATACCTGCATTCGCACAACGCTCGTAGAAGTTCTCGATACCACGTGCGTACACCAAGTTTGCGTACATCAGTAGGCCGATTGGCAGATCTGGGTATTTAGCACGAATTTGACCAATAAGATCAAAACACACATCTGGCGTTACTTTTGAATCTAACGCGCGAATATTTGCGCCTTGGATTGTCGGGCCATCTGCAAGCGGATCGGAGAATGGAATACCAAGCTCAAGTGCATCTGCACCCGCTTCAACCAAAGTTTCCATGATCTTAAGCGATTGCTCAGGGTTAGGATCGCCAACCGTTACGAATGGTACAAATGCGCCCTGATTCTTTTCAGCTAAGCGAGTGAAGAGTGATTGATAGCGATCCATTATAATGCTCCTTTCTCTTTAAGAATGTCGTGTACAGAGAAGATGTCTTTATCACCACGACCAGATAGATTAACCACTAATAGCTGTTCTTTCTCTGGGTCATCGTGAGCCATTTTAACAGCATGAGCCAAAGCATGAGATGACTCTAGCGCTGCGATAATACCTTCTTTACGTGCAATCAATTGGAACGCTTCTAGCGCTTCGTCGTCGGTCACGTTGTCGTATTCAGCACGGCCAATAGCATTTAGGTGCGCGTGTTGAGGACCAACTGATGGGAAGTCTAGACCCGCAGATACAGAGTAAGACTCTTCTACTTGGCCGTTCTCATCTTGCATCAGTGGCGCTTTCATGCCGAAGAAGATACCGGTTTTACCGTGCTTAAGCGGCGCGCCGTGTTGGTCGGTATCAATACCTTTACCAGCCGGCTCTACACCGATTAGGCGAACAGTTTCTTCTTCAATGAAATCCGCAAACATACCGATAGCGTTCGAACCACCGCCGACACACGCGATAACCGCATCAGGAAGGCGACCTTCACGAGCTAGAATTTGGTTCTTCGTTTCTTCACCAATCATGCGTTGGAAATCACGAACAATCGTTGGGAATGGGTGAGGGCCCGCTGCAGTACCCAATAGGTAGTGCGCGTCTTCATAAGTTGCCGACCAGTCACGTAGCGCTTCGTTACATGCATCTTTTAGCGTTGAAGAGCCAGAATGAACAGGGATAACCTCTGCGCCCATTAGCTTCATACGGAACACGTTCGGGCTTTGACGTTCAACGTCTTTTGCACCCATGTATACACGACACTTAAGACCTAGTAGAGCACACGCTAGAGCCGTTGCCACACCGTGTTGGCCTGCCCCAGTTTCAGCGATGATTTCCTGCTTACCCATACGTTTTGCTAGCAATGCCTGACCAAGAACTTGGTTTGTCTTGTGAGCACCGCCGTGAAGTAGATCTTCACGCTTTAGGTACAGTTTGGTTTTTGTACCTTTTGTTAGGTTGCGTGCTAGCGTTAGCGCCGTTGGACGACCAGCGTACTCTTGAAGAAGCGTCATGAATTCGCTGCGGAACTCAGGATCGGCTTGTGCATCGATAAATGCTTGTTCAAGTTGGTCTAGTGCTGGCACTAGGATCTGCGGTACGTATTGACCACCGTATTCACCAAAGTAGGCATCGAGTTTAGCCATTGTGTTATTCCTTCAATTCTACTGATGTGTATTCACACCAAGTCATTTAATCTTGTTTGAGCTTCGCAAAAGGCAAAGCTCACAAATATGTTTTTAGTTTCTGCTTTCTAATTTCTAGCGCCGAGTTTGGACTAGTAATTGCGAATCGCTGCAAAAGCACGTTGCAGTTTGTCTGCGTCTTTTTTTCCTGGAGCGGATTCAACGCCAGAGTTTAGGTCTAATCCTAAGCAACCCAACTTAGCGGCTTGGTTAGCATTTTCTGGG
>NZ_JBFRTQ010000025.1:0-220 GCF_041474195.1 Vibrio sp. 10N.222.52.C3
TTATAATATATTAAAAACAGGATCTAAAATGGGATGTCATCATCAAAATCCATTGGCGGCTCATTATATTGAGGTTGAGCCTGCTGAGGTGCTTGTTGAGGTGCTTTTGGCTGCTGTTGAGCGGGAGCACTGTATTGTTGTTGCTGTTGTTGTGGCTGCTGTGGCTGACCCCAACCACCTTGCTGTTGGTTGTTACCCATGCCACCTTGAGCAGGAGCAC
>NZ_JBFRTQ010000025.1:978-16993 GCF_041474195.1 Vibrio sp. 10N.222.52.C3
CCACCTTGAGCAGGAGCACCACCTTGAGCAGGAGCACCACCTTGAGCACGGCCGCCAAGCATTTGCATTACACCATTGAAGCCTTGAACAACCACTTCAGTTGTGTAGCGATCTTGACCGCTTTGATCTTGCCATTTACGTGTTTGAAGTTGACCTTCAATGTAAACTTGAGAACCTTTACGTAGGTACTCACCAGCAACTTCCGCAAGCTTGCCAAACAGAGCAACACGGTGCCATTCTGTTTTTTCACGCTGCTCGCCAGTTGCTTTATCACGCCATGACTCTGACGTTGCAATGGTAATGTTCGCTACTGCGCCGCCATTTGGCATGTAACGAATTTCAGGGTCATTACCTAGGTTACCCACTAATATAACTTTGTTAACTCCACGGCTAGCCATGATTTGCTCCGTCTAAATTCATAGTCTCAGAAAATTTTAGCGCACAAGAATAGCATGCTTTTCTGCAGTGATAAATCGCATTCCTATTCTCTCCTCACTACAAAGAATAAAAACGTAACAAATCATGATATTCAGAGCGATGTTGCTTTTTTCTCCACTTACAAACCACTCATTTACTTTGATAATTGATATTCAACGCAAGTCACTATCAAGGCGCTAGAGAAGCTAAAGCCTGCATGACAACGTGGAATCTAATCCCACTCAAACAGGACGTTTCAATGAGAAAATCAAGATACGCTCGCACTTTACACTTTCTGTGCATCGACCCAAACGATACCTATCTACATGTAAAAGAGATAGAAAAGCATTTATCTATTGTTCTCTACAAAATGACACCCGACGAATTAATGCTAGTTGATAGAAAGCGGAGTAACCGGATCTTGCTCGTCGATTACAGAGAGGTACCACAACTACTGATTATTTGTCCTAACCTGACTGTTATGTGGAAAAATCACGAAATCATTTTATTCAATGTCCCCCAGCAACTTCCAACCTCAGAGCTTCTTACCTATGGGGTACTAAAAGGACTCTTTTACAACACTGAACAAAAGGACAAGATTGCTCGTGGTCTTCAAGAAGTCATTGATGGCGATAACTGGCTGCCAAGGAAGGTAACCAATCAACTGTTGTTTTATTATCGCAATATGGTCAATACCAACACCACACCAACCAATGTTGATTTAACCATTCGTGAGATCCAGGTGATTCGCTGTCTTCAATCCGGGTCTTCAAACACACAAATCGCCGATGACTTGTTTATTAGTGAGTTCACGGTTAAATCTCACCTCTATCAAATATTCCGTAAGCTTGCGGTAAAAAATAGAGTTCAAGCGATAGCATGGGCAAACCAGAACCTGCTTGCATAATCGACCCACCTCTTAGTCTGACGATAATTTTGAGGGAAGCTCTAGTAAACCATGGCTATTATTGCTGAATTTTCGACATAACTTATGCTAGAGTTGCCCTCAGAAATATCAACCACTCAGGTTGAATCAATAATTATTATAGATAAAGGGTCTTATCATGATCAAAAAGTGCCTTTTCCCGGCAGCTGGCTACGGTACACGTTTTTTACCTGCAACCAAGTCAATGCCTAAAGAAATGATGCCTGTAGTAAACAAACCTCTGATTGAATACGGTGTAGAGGAAGCTATCGAAGCTGGTATGGATGGAATGTGCATCGTTACTGGACGTGGTAAGCACTCGATCATGGATCACTTTGATAAAAACTACGAGCTTGAGCACCAGATTAGCGGCACCAATAAAGAAGACCTATTGGTTAATATCCGTGAAACGATTGAAGCGGCAAACTTCACCTACATTCGTCAACGTGAGATGAAAGGCCTTGGCCATGCTATTTTAACGGGTCGCGAACTTGTAGGCGATGAACCGTTCGCAGTAGTACTTGCTGATGACCTTTGTGTGAACGAGCAACAAGGCGTGCTAGCTCAGATGGTTGCGCTATACAAACAGTTCCGCTGTTCTATTGTTGCTGTACAAGAAGTTCCAGAAGAAGAGACTCACAAGTACGGTGTTATCTCTGGCGAAATGATCAAAGATGACCTTTTCCGAGTTGATGACATGGTAGAGAAGCCAGAGCAAGGTACAGCACCAAGCAACCTAGCGATCATTGGTCGTTATATTCTGACTCCAGATATCTTTGAATTAATCGAGCAGACAGAACCAGGTAAAGGCGGCGAAATCCAGATCACTGATGCATTGCTAAAACAGGCAAAAGCAGGCTGTGTATTGGCTTACAAATTTAAAGGCCAACGTTTTGACTGTGGTAGTGTTGAAGGCTATATCGAAGCAACAAACTACTGCTTCGAAAACCTATACAAGAAAGACCAGCAGCAAATCGAGCTAGGTAAACACTCGACCAAGAAAGAAGCATAACGACTGGTTAATCACTAACGTTACTGATTTTAGAAAGGGCGACTCTTTGAGTCGCCCTTTTTGTTTACTGTTTTTTTATCCAGTAAAACTTTGCACAAATCTCACTCTATGTAATACTTTAGCCACTTAAAATTACATGGTCTATTGAGATGGATAAAATAGAAATTAGAGGCGCTCGTACGCATAACCTCAAAGACGTCAACCTAACCATTCCACGTGACAAACTGACTGTCATCACCGGATTATCGGGTTCAGGAAAGTCGTCACTTGCGTTTGACACACTCTACGCAGAAGGTCAGCGTCGTTATGTTGAATCTCTGTCTGCTTACGCTCGTCAATTTCTATCTCTTATGGAAAAGCCTGATGTCGACCATATTGAAGGTCTGTCTCCAGCTATCTCAATAGAACAAAAATCGACTTCACATAACCCTCGCTCAACCGTCGGTACCATTACCGAAGTCTATGATTACCTCAGATTATTGTATGCGCGAGTAGGCGAACCTCGCTGTCCAGACCACAACATCCCTCTAGCAGCACAAACCATCAGTCAAATGGTGGATAAGGTCTTAGAACTGCCTGAAGGCTCAAAGATGATGTTGATGGCACCGATTATCAAAGAGCGCAAAGGTGAGCATGTTAAAACACTGGAAAACTTAGCTGCGCAAGGCTTTATCCGAGCCCGAATTGATGGTGAAACCTGTGATCTATCCGATCCACCAGCACTTGAACTTCATAAGAAGCACACCATTGAAGTTGTGGTAGACAGATTCAAGGTTCGTCCTGATCTTCAACAGCGTTTAGCCGAGTCATTCGAGACCACATTAGAGCTCTCTGGCGGTATCGCTGTCGTCGGCTGGATGGACGAAACGGATCAAGAAGAGATCGTATTCTCTGCTAACTTCGCTTGTCCTAAATGTGGTTACAGCATGCAAGAGCTTGAGCCTCGCCTGTTCTCATTTAATAACCCGGCAGGAGCATGTGGTACGTGTGATGGTCTTGGTGTTCAACAGTATTTTGATCCAAGCCGAGTGATTTTAGATGAGAACCTAAGCATTGCTGAAGGTGCGATAAAAGGTTGGGATCAAAAGAACTACTACTATTTCCAAATGCTAACGTCGCTGTCAGAACATTATGGTTTTGATCTGTATGCGCCATTTAATTCTCTACCGAAAAAGACTCAAGAGATCATTCTAAAAGGATCAGGTCGTACTGAAGTGGAATTCAAGTACATCAATGACCGAGGTGATATTCGGGTTAAGCGTCATCCATTTGAGGGCATTTTAAATACCTTGGAGCGCCGTTACCGTGATACTGAATCGAGCGCAGTGCGTGAAGATCTTGCTAAATACATCTCAACCAAATCGTGCTCTAGCTGTGATGGCACTCGCCTGAGATTAGAAGCTCGTAATGTTTTCATTGGTGATACAACACTTCCGGAAATCGTTGAACTTAGCATTGCTGACGCACTACAATTTTTCCAAGAATTGAAGCTAGACGGTCAACGTGGGCAGATCGCAGATAAAGTGATGAAAGAGATCAATGATCGTCTGCATTTCTTAGTCAACGTTGGTTTGAACTACCTTAACCTATCACGCAGTGCTGAAACGCTGTCTGGTGGTGAGGCGCAACGTATTCGTTTGGCGAGCCAAATCGGTGCCGGTTTAGTTGGCGTTATGTATGTACTTGATGAGCCATCAATTGGTCTCCACCAGCGCGATAATGAACGTCTATTGCAAACCTTAATTCACCTGAGAGACTTAGGTAATACGGTACTTGTTGTGGAACATGACGAAGATGCAATTCGTTGTGCTGACCATGTTATCGATATCGGTCCAGGAGCAGGGGTGCACGGTGGTCACGTGGTGGCAGAAGGTACCATGCAAGACATCATCGAAAACCCGAACTCTTTGACAGGCCAATACCTGAGCGGTGCTAAAGAAATTGCAGTGCCTGAAAAGAGAACGCCTATCGACAAGAAGAAGGTCGTCGAGATCGTTGGCGCAACGGGGAACAACCTAAAGAATGTGACCGCGACAATTCCTGTTGGCTTGTTCAGTTGTATTACGGGCGTATCAGGTTCGGGTAAATCAACGCTTATCAACGATACCTTCTTTAAAGTCGCCCACACTCAATTAAACGGTGCCACGACTGCAGTTCCAGCAAAGCACAAAAAGATTAAAGGGTTAGAACATTTTGATAAGGTAATCGACATAGATCAAAGCCCTATCGGTCGTACACCAAGATCAAACCCTGCGACCTACACAGGGATTTTCACCCCTATTCGTGAACTATTCGCGGGCACTCAGGAATCACGTTCTCGTGGTTACAAGCCAGGTCGATTCAGCTTTAACGTTCGTGGTGGTCGTTGTGAGGCTTGTCAGGGAGACGGCGTAATCAAGGTAGAGATGCACTTCTTACCCGATGTGTATGTGCCTTGTGATGTGTGTAAAGGTAAGCGCTATAACCGTGAGACTCTAGAGGTCCGCTACAAAGGTAAAACCATTGACGAAGTTCTAGAGATGACTGTGGAAGATGCTCGTGAATACTTCAACCCGGTACCTGTTATCGCTCGTAAACTGCAAACTTTAATGGACGTTGGCCTCTCTTACATTCGCTTAGGGCAAGCAGCTACAACCTTATCTGGTGGTGAAGCTCAGCGTGTTAAATTAGCGCGTGAACTGTCTAAACGAGACACGGGAAAAACCTTATACATTCTCGATGAGCCAACAACAGGCCTTCATTTCCACGATATCCAGCAGCTACTGACGGTATTACATAGACTGCGTGATCACGGTAATACAGTTGTCGTGATTGAGCACAACCTAGATGTCGTTAAAACAGCAGACTGGATCCTAGATCTTGGCCCAGAAGGTGGGCAAGGTGGTGGTGAGATTGTTGCAGAGGGTACACCTGAAGATGTGGCGTTAGTCGAAGGTTCACACACTGCTCGCTTCCTTAAGCCTATGTTAAATTTGAAGTAGGTGTAAAATAGCGCCCTGCGGGCAGACAGAAAAATGTTAAAGTAACAGAGCTTGTTTCAGAAGGAACAAGCTCTGTTTTTATAAGGTTAGGGATTTATGGCAACAATACACACTAGCGGTACTCAGCTAGAAAATCAGGTCACTCAGCTACCACTCAACAAAGCATTTCTGGCTTCTTTAGCTGTTGTATTCTTGTTAGCTATGCATTTTTTCATGCCGAATCCTGGTGGTTCGGGCCTTGCTCTATCCTTTAACCCTACCACTTGGCTAGCGCTAAGCTTCACGCTAGCGATTGGCTTTTACCAACTCGCGACCAATCGAGTACTCAAGTATTCCAAATTAACAATTGGCTTGTTGATTAGCTGCATCATACTCACGCTACCCATTTTATACAGCAATGCTGCACCTCAAGGAGCGTCAGGACGCTTGCTTGGATTGTGGACGGGCTTTGCCTTATTTGTGGTGCTGCAGCAATTTAAGTTCAGCAATAAACACAAGCAACGTATGTTGTGGTTCATTGTACTTGCTGTTGTTATACAAGCACTATTTGGCTATGTGCAATATTTCTTATTAGAACCTGGCAACCTATTTGGCTACAACACTGCTGCAAACCGACCATATGGGATATTTCAACAACCGAATGTAATGGCAAGCTTTCTTGCTACTGGTTTTGTGCTGTCCGCTTACCTTTTAGCAAGGCAGCCGGCTAAATATAACCATAAGATCAGCGAATCATTCCTACTGTATTTAACTCCAACCTTAACCGTGCCCTTGCTGATCATCATCGCATCACGTACCGGATGGTTGGCCGCTGTCATTGGGTTTATCTGCATTCTGCCCTATCTATACAAGTTCTCGACCAAGAAACGCTTCTACGGATGGTGCGCATCAGTGCTCGTCGGTGTCGTCGTCGCTTTTACGGTGATCAGCCTAAGTGCGACAGATAGTATCGCTAGCAAGAGAGCAAACCTAGAAAGCCCGCGCGCTTATACGTTCCCGCAAGCTTTAGATATGATGATCGAAAAGCCATTTACAGGTTATGGTTACGGGAAATTTGAGTCTGAATACACGCTATATACAGCTCGCCAACATCAACTCAACTCGAACTATCATCCAGGTCTTCCTTCAATGGATCACCCGCACAATGAGTTCCTGTTTTGGGGAGTTGAAGGGGGGATTGTACCAATCATCGGAATCTTGATTGCTGCAATATTGGTGATGTCACGCATAACAAGTTCAGCAAAGGGAACACGTCTAGCCCTGCTCGCGTTATTTATCCCAATCCTTTTGCACTCTCAACTTGAGTATCCTTTTTACCACTCGGCGATTCACTGGATAACATTCATTATATTGATTTACTGGGTAGATCAGCGCTCTTCCCGACATTATCAACAGTCGTTCAGTATCATCAGCAAGACCCTATTTAGAGTGTTGAGCTTAGTGCTCCCTATTTTGGTCAGTTTTTATATGTTGAGCGCCCTGCACACCAACTATGTACTGACTAAGTTTGAACTGTCTAAGCCGAAAAATCCGGACATTCTTAAGCAGGTAACGAACCCAGTGGTGTGGAAAGATCGCTACGATTGGGATATATACAGCACTTACCTTAATATCGGCCTCTACAAAGCCGACCCGAGCCTTATACAGCCTTACATCGATTGGTCACTGGAGATCATTAAGAGCAAACCAAGACCGGCTTTCTACAGCAATCTGATTCTGGCGTATCAAGGCCTAGGAGAAGAAAGTAAAGCAGAGCAAATTCGTAGCGAAGCGAACTTTTTATTCCCTAACAGAGACTTTTCAAAGGTTCAGTATAAGAAAGTGTCACAAGCAGAAGATAACGTTTCGTCTGCAGAATAATGTTAAGAATTCGCAACGCAAGCTTCACTTAGTAGGCAGTAGGAGCTTGGGGTAGATACAAAAAAGCGCACGATCTCTCGTGCGCTTTTCTTTTTAATTTCAGTTCATGCAGCTACTTCAAAACATCTTTTAGCGCTTTTAGGCACAACGCGACATTCTCTTTACGAGCACCGTAACCCATTAGGCCGATACGCCATGCCTTACCAGCCAAAGAGCCAAGCCCAGCACCGATTTCAAGATTATATTCTTCTAAAAGCTGCGTTCTGATCTTAGCCTCATCAATTCCTTCTGGGAAATAAAGTGCATTAAGCTGCGGCAGGCGGCTCTCTTCATCAACCACAAACTTTAACCCTAGAGCTTCTACGCCTTCTTTAAGCTCTTGGTGCATCGCATGATGACGAGACCACGCATTATCTAAGCCTTCATTTTTCAACAAAACCAGCGACTCATGCAGAGCATAAAGGCTGTTCACGGGTGCGGTATGGTGGTAGCTACGCTTACCTTCTCCACTCCAGTAACCTAATACTAAACTTTGATCCAAAAACCAGCTTTGCACTGGTGCTTTACGGGCTTTCATTTTATCAACCGCACGCTGAGAGAAAGTCACTGGAGATAGCCCTGGCACACAAGACAGACACTTTTGGCTGCCAGAATAAACCGCATCAAGCTGCCACTCATCAACCAGCAATGGCACACCACCTAATGATGTCACTGCATCAACAATCGTTAACGCATCAAACTGACGAGCGACAGCAGAGATAGCTTGAGCATCAGATAACGCTCCGGTTGATGTCTCTGCATGCACAAATGCAACAGCAACGGCATCGGGGTTTTCTGCCAATGCTTGTTCTACCTTTTCAACTGAAACGGGCTTGCCCCATTCGTCATCAACAAGGATGGCTTCGCCACCACAACGCACCACGTTTTCTCGCATACGCTCACCGAAGACACCGTTACGACAAACAATCACCTTTTCACCAGGCTCAATCAAGTTAACAAAACAGGTCTCCATACCCGCACTGCCCGGTGCAGAAACGGCAATCGTAAATTCGTTTTCAGTCTGAAAAGCGTATTTAAGAAGCTGTTTAAGCTCGTCCATCATCGCAATAAACAGCGGATCTAAGTGACCTATGGTTGGACGGCTCAAAGCCTGTAACACTTGAGGTGAGATATCTGAAGGACCAGGTCCCATTAACGTTCGGTGTGGTGGATAAAAGCTATCGATAGCAGTAGTGAGTGTGAAATTAGACATGTACATCCCTTACGTTAATGTTGTGAACAATCCACCCTAAAGCAAATTGATTACCTCAGCAATTAGCCATAAGTATTGAGGTCAAACCACTGTCACATCATTGTTAAAATTATTTTTCAATTATCTCAAGTTACGGATTGACATTGTTACCACAAAAACGTTCAATGAAACGGCTATCTAGCAGAAGAGGAGCACTGCCCAGGCAGATGTTTTGTGGAACCGCATTTCCAATACAAAACATTTATGGGGAGCAGTGCCGAGATAATAAAAGGATGCAGGACCTTTATTATCGGTTGAGCGGGCTGAATCCCGTCAACTGTCGCCATTTCTATATGGTGAAGAGCTTCTGAGGTTACTATTCTAATAATTCCTCTCTTTTTGCTCTAAAACTCTCTTCGAAAAACATCGGACGTTGGATTACCCAACCGTAATTTTATTTTAGGAAGTCGTGGGAGATATATCGTGAGTGCATCTAATGTAGCTGGTTCTTTTAATGTCGCTAAGTTTGGTGGAACAAGTGTTGCCAACTTTGAAGCAATGAGCCGTTGTGCTGCCATTATTGAAAACAACTCAAACACGAAACTGGTCGTGAGTAGTGCATGCTCTGGTGTCACTAACTTGCTGGTTGAACTGGCAAATGGTGTTCAAGATAAAGCACGTCGTCAGGAATTAATGGCGCAATTAGCGGAGATTCATAACGCAATTCTTGACCAACTCGCAGATCCAATCAGCATCGAAAAAGAAGTTCACAGCATTCTTGATGACATTGCGAGCGCTGCCGAGGCTGCATCATTCCAAACAAGCACTAAACTGACGGATCACCTTGTCGCATGTGGCGAGTTGATGTCGACACACATCTTGGCTCAGATCATCCGTGAACGAGGCACTCCTGCTGTTCGCTTTGATATCAGAGATGTGATGCGCACTAATGATGATTTTGGTAAAGCCGAACCTCAACTAGAAGATATTGCCGCTCTAGCGCAACAGAAACTGATTCCACTTTGCCAACAACAAGTTGTCGTTACACAAGGTTTTATCGGTGCTGATAGCAAAGGCAACACCACGACTTTAGGCCGCGGTGGCAGTGATTACTCAGCAGCATTGATTGCCGAATCTGTAAAGGCGATTGGTCTAGAAATCTGGACGGATGTTCCGGGTATTTACACCACTGACCCTCGTATTGCACCTAAAGCTTCTCCTATCCCAGAGATCAGCTTTAGTGAAGCATCGGAAATGGCAAACTTTGGTGCGAAGATCTTGCATCCATCGACTCTAGTACCTGCATTACGCCACCAAATCCCGGTATTTGTCGGCTCTTCTAAAGCACCAGAGCTCGGTGGTACTTGGATTCGTCAAGAAGTTGAGAGCTCTCCTCTATTTAGAGCGCTTGCCCTACGCTGCAACCAAACTATGGTTACGCTACGCAGTGCTAACATGTTCCATGCATATGGCTTCTTGGCAAAGGTGTTCGAGATCCTTGCTAAGCATAAGATCTCGGTCGATCTTATCACTACCTCAGAGATCAGTGTGTCACTTACTCTGGATCAAACAGATACATCAGGTGGTGCTCCGGAGTTACCTGAAGCCGCTCGCCTTGAGCTTGAAGAGCTGTGTTCCGTTGATATTGAGCACGACCTATGCCTTGTTGCACTTATTGGTAACAACATGAGTGAAAGCAAAGGCTATGCGAAGCAGGTATTCGGCACTCTTGAAGATTTCAACCTGCGCATGATTTGTTACGGAGCAAGCCCACACAACCTGTGTTTCTTGCTAGATGAATCTGTTTCTAAGCTGGCGATTCAAAAACTTCACCAAGAGTTATTTGAATAGAAAGTCCGTTTATCATCGACAGATAAATAACTAAATCACAGGTACAAAAAGGGTTGCTATTCAGCAACCCTTTCTCTTTTTACTTTACGAATCAAATCTCTTCATAGGTTCAAACTAGTTAATGTTTGGACCTAACCACTTCTCGGCTTCTAACATATCCCAACCTTTGCGGTCAGCATAGCTATCCACTTGATCCTGTTGAATCTGTGCAATAGCAAAGTATCTAGCATCAGGGTGTGAGAAGTACATACCAGACACTGAGGCACCAGGCCACATCGCGTAGCTTGTCGTTAATGACATATCGATTGCCTTTTCAACATCCATCAGCTCCCACAACGTGCCTTTCTCTGTATGCTCAGGGCAAGCAGGATAACCTGGAGCTGGACGAATACCTTGGTATTTCTCTCGAATCAAATCGTCGTTAGACAAATTCTCATCTGGCGAGTAACCCCAAATATCCTTTCTCACTTCTTTATGCAGATATTCCGCGAACGCCTCAGCCAATCGGTCAGCAACCGCCTGAATCATAATCGCGTTGTAGTCATCGCCTTTCGCTTTGTATTCATCAGCCAGCTCTCGCTCACCAATACCACCCGTAACCGCAAAGCCACCAATCCAATCCGCTTTACCGCTTTCTTTTGGCGCAATGTAATCAGACAAACAGTAGTTAAAGCCTTTTGGTTTCTCTGTTTGTTGACGAAGATTGTGTAGAACCTTTAGAACTTCGGTACGAGATTCATCGGTATACACCTCAATATCATCACCAACACTGTTCGCTGGGAACATGGCACACATGCCACGCGCTTCAAGTAATTTCTCTTTCTCTACGCGATCCAGTAAATCATTAGCATCTTTGAATAAACGTTTTGCCTCTTCACCCACTTCTTCATGATCAAGGATTGCAGGGTATTTACCAACCAATGACCATGTCATAAAGAATGGAGTCCAATCGATGTACTGACGCAAAGTCGCCACATCAAAATCATTGAAGATGTGAACTCCCGGCTTAGCGGGTGCAGGTGGCGTATACGCATCCCAATCGATAGCAACTTTATTGGCACGAGCTCTTTCAAGCGTGACAGGCTTGGTACGAGGTTTCTTACGATTGTGCTGATCTCGAACGCGATCGTAATCGATATCCAGCTTCTCAACGAAAGCGGGTTTCAATTCATCAGAAAGTAGTGAAGTACAAACACCCACTGCACGCGAGGCATTATTTACGTATACAACAGGTTCTGAATAATTCTGCTCAATCTTAACTGCTGTGTGAGCTTTAGATGTGGTTGCGCCGCCAATCAGAAGAGGCAGCTTGAAACCCTGTCTCTCCATTTCTTTAGCAACATGTACCATTTCATCAAGAGACGGTGTAATCAGCCCAGACAGGCCAATAATGTCGACATTCTCTTCTTTCGCTACCTTGAGAATCTTCTCGCAAGAAACCATCACACCTAAGTCGATAATTTCGTAGTTATTACACTGTAAAACCACACCAACGATATTTTTACCGATATCGTGAACGTCACCTTTAACGGTCGCTAACAAAATCTTACCGTTAGTTGCGCCCACTTCTTTGGATGCATTAATGAATGGTTCTAAATGGGCAACCGCCTGTTTCATCACACGCGCAGACTTTACAACCTGTGGTAAGAACATCTTACCTTCACCAAACAGGTCACCAACAACGTTCATTCCGTCCATTAGAGGACCTTCAATCACTTCAATAGGACGAGAGGCATTAACACGAGCTTCTTCGGTATCTTCAACAATAAAGTCGGTGATACCTTTTACCAAAGAGTGCTCCAAACGCTTCTCTACAGGCCAAGTTCGCCACTCTAATGCAGATTTATCTTCAACCTTACCAACAGCACGCTCTAGGTATTCGGTCGCCATATCCAGCAATCTTTCAGTCGAATCATCACGACGGTTTAGTACGACATCTTCAACAGCATCACGCAGATCTTCTGGAACATTATCGTAAATTTCCAACTGACCAGCGTTTACAATGCCCATATCCATACCGTTTTTAAAACAGTGATATAGGAATACCGCGTGAATAGCCTCACGGACGTAGTTATTACCACGGAATGAGAATGAAACATTCGACACACCGCCAGAGATCATCGCATGCGGGAGATCGCGTTTGATGTCTCCTACTGCTTCAATGAAATCAACCGCATAGTTATTATGCTCATCGATACCAGTAGCCACTGCGAAAATATTCGGGTCAAAAATAATATCTTCTGGTGGGAAACCGACTTCATCAACAAGAATGTTGTAGGCATTGGTACAGATTTCGACTTTACGCTCTCGAGTATCAGCCTGCCCGACTTCATCAAACGCCATCACGATGACAGCAGCACCATAACGACGAACTAATTTGGCTTGCTCAACAAACTTCTCTTTGCCTTCTTTTAGAGAGATTGAGTTAACGATGCCTTTGCCTTGAATACACTTTAGGCCAGCTTCGATAACTTCCCACTTAGAAGAATCGACCATAACAGGTACTTTCGAGATTTCAGGTTCTGAAGCACATAGATTCAGGAATTTAACCATACACGCCTCGGCGTCTAGCATCCCTTCATCCATGTTGATATCGATAATTTGAGCACCATTCTCGACTTGCTCTCGAGCTACACTCAAGGCTTCGTCGTAGAGCTCTTCTTTGATAAGGCGCTTAAAGCGTGCAGAGCCGGTAACATTGGTCCGCTCACCTACATTCACGAACAAAGATTCTTTAGCTATCGTCAGTGGCTCTAGTCCCGAAAGACGACAAGAAACTGGTAAGTCTGGCAATTGACGCGGCGTTACACCTTCAACGGCCTCAGCCATTTCACGGATATGCTCTGGAGTAGTACCACAACACCCACCAATTAGGTTCAAGAAGCCACTTTCAGCCCACTCTTTAACATGTTCAGCCATATCCTCAGGAGAAAGGTCATACTCGCCAAATGCATTAGGCAAACCCGCATTAGGGTGAGCAGAAACATTGCACTCTGAGATACGAGACATCTCACCGACATACTCACGCAGTTCATCAGGGCCCAATGCACAGTTCAATCCAAATGAGATTGGTTTTACATGACGAAGGGCGTTGTAGAATGCTTCTGTCGTCTGTCCTGAAAGGGTACGACCTGATGCGTCAGTGATGGTACCGGAAATCATCACTGGAAGAGCAATACCCACCTCTTCAAAAACAGATTCAACGGCAAAGGCACACGCTTTCGCGTTTAACGTATCAAAGATAGTTTCAATAAGAATTAAATCTGAACCGCCCTTAATGAGCGCGCGAGTCGATTCAGAATAGGCTTCAACCAGTTCGTCAAAGCTAACATTACGGTAACCTGGATCGTTTACATCAGGCGAGATAGAACAAGTTCGGTTGGTTGGACCTAATACACCCGCGACGAAGCGAGGTTTATCTGGGGTCTTTGCAGTCCATTCATCAGCTGCTTCACGAGCAAGCTTGGCAGCAGCAAAGTTAATCTCTTCACTAAGGCTTTCCATATCATAGTCGGCCATAGCGATGGTTGTAGCGTTAAAGGTATTGGTTTCGAGGATGTCAGCCCCAGCTTCCAAATACTCCATATGGATATCTTTGATAAGCTTAGGCTGTGTAAGAACTAAAAGGTCATTGTTGCCCTTCAAGTCACTGTGCCAATCAGCAAAGCGTTCACCACGATAGTCTTGCTCTTCCAATTTATAATCCTGAATCATGGTGCCCATGCCACCATCAATCAGTAAAATTCGTTGCTTCAACAGAGCGTCAATCTTTTGCCTTACATTACTTCCCACGGTACAACCTCATTCCTTTAATTATCCCTCCATCCTATCACACATTAAAAAGGAGTCTAGACGTCTAAAAAAGGAAATTGATTACTGAGTCATGACAAAAAAATGTTTGCTATTTGAGCATGAGACAACGAAAATTCATATTCATACTTTGTTACATGTTGGAATCCCAATGTCGGTCTATTACACCTTATGCTTCTTGTCCGCTGCAGCCATGCTTATTGCTTTCGTGAATACAAAAATTGGTAAAATGCAGACAACCATCGCCATCACAGCTGGCTCAATGATGTTATCTCTATTGATTATCATTGCGGGACAAAATAATTGGTTCCAATTGGCAGACATTGCCTCAGAGACCGTTGCCAGTATCAATTTTGAAGATTTCCTTCTAAAAGGGATATTAGGATTCTTACTATTTGCAGGCGGTTTGGGAATCAAATTACCAAACCTAAAAGACCAGAAATGGGAAATAACAGTACTCGCGTTAGGTGCTACGCTGTTTTCAACATTCTTTATCGGTTTTGTGCTGTACGGGTTTTGCCAGTTCATCGGTATTCAATTTGATCTGATTTACTGCCTACTCTTTGGCTCGCTAATCTCTCCAACCGATCCCATCGCCGTGCTAGCAATAGTAAAGAAACTCGACGCTCCCAGAAGAATCTCTACTCAAATCGAGGGAGAATCTCTATTCAACGATGGTTTTGGCTTAGTTATCTTCGTAACCCTATTTACTATCGCATTCGGCACAGAAGCGCCAACCGTCGGTAGTGTGACCATGCTATTCGTTCAAGAGGCAATTGGCGGCATCGTCTACGGTTTTGTTTTAGGTCTTGTATTCCATTACCTAATCAGCAACACCGACGACCACTCGATGGAGTTGCTATTAACCATCGGCATTCCAACTGCTGGTTATGCGTTTGCTGAAGTTCTACATGTATCAGGACCATTAGCGATGGTGGTCTCAGGTATCATGATTGGTAACTGGACTCGCTTTATCGGATTCTCAAAAGAGAGTGAAGATCACTTAGATCATTTCTGGGAATTGATAGATGAATTCTTAAACGGCGTATTATTCCTACTAATTGGTATGTCGATGCTGTTATTCAAATTCCACCAAGAAGATTGGATCTTAATGGCTTTCGCAGTCCCTCTAGTATTGAGTGCACGTTACTTGAGTGTTTTCTTGTCTTACATCGGATTTAAACGCTTTAGAACTTACAACCCGTGGTCGATTAAGATTCTAACTTGGGGTGGTTTACGCGGTGGCTTAGCACTAGCCATGGCACTTTCAATCCCTTCAGGTATCTGGGTAATTGAAGACAAAGCAATCGATGTTAAAGAGATAATCCTTGTCATGACATACGCCGTTGTTGTGTTTTCTATTCTGGTTCAAGGCTCAACTATCACTCCTATGATAGAGAAAGCAAAACAAGCAGAGAAAGAGCTAGATTAATATCTAAATAGATCAACCAAGGCCGCCTACTTTAGGTGGCCTTTTTTATACCTAATGAAAGTCAAACTCGCCAATTCCCTCACTGAAGTTATCGTTGAAAGGGGTGCGTGGAACATAGAGCTCATATCGATATTTGATACCGCTAATATTTGAGTAATCGAAAGCCTTAATGTGGGTGGACAGAACTCTTTAAGGAGCTTAAGTCATACAGAGAACTCGTTCTTGTGCGCACTCGCTAGTCTACCCAATAACCCACTCTCAAGTTATATAAGCTTCAATCGAAAGGCTTCACCTTTCACCTGGAAACAAAAATAACGGGACTCAACGTCTCGCTAGAATAGCGTTAGTTATTAACAGGACTGTGGAGCTAGATGAGTGGTGAACGGTTTGAACTAAGTCATTAAATACCGCAAGGCAGCACTAAATCGGTGTTCGATAGAGATAGCTAAAGGAACACTTAGTACTTCTAGTGATACTTGTAATACCAATTAAAGTA